>NZ_LGDB01000217.1:0-99476 GCF_001279655.1 Streptomyces sp. WM6372
GGACTACATGAACTCCCGCTACGGCAGCCCCGTCGGCGCCTGGAACTTCTGGCAGACCCACCACTGGTACTAAGCCACCAGCGGACAGCACACGCACGAAAGCGCCCGACCGGAACCTCCCGGCCGGGCGCTTTCGCGTGAGCGAGCCCGTACGACCACGTGGCCCGATCGCCTGGCGCGCCCGTGTGGCCCGGGCGTGGCCCGACGACCTGGCCCGACGGCCTGGCCCGGCCACCTGGCCCGGCCACCTGGCCCGGTCAGGCGACCAGGCGCAGCCAGGCCTCCGCGAGTGCGGCGTGACCGGCCGGCGTCGGGTGCACGCCGTCCGCGGCCCAGTGCTCGGGCCCGCTCGCCGCGGCGAGCTCGGCGAACATGCCGTCGGCGGCGAGCAGGTGCGCGCCGTACCTGCGGGCGAGCTTGCACACGACGTGGATCTTCGGGTCCAGGTCGGCGCGCCATTCCTCCCGCTCCTTCTCCCCGATGGCCACGCCTGCGACGCCGGCCTCGACGGTGCCGTGGATCGGCAGGAGGAACGGCTCGATGAGGACCAGCCGCGTACCCGCCTCGGCGAGGGGCGCGAGCAGGCGCTCGTAGCCCGCCTCGAACTCCTCCGCGGGGATCACGTACCCCTTCGGGTCCATCGTGTGCCAGCCCATGTCGTTGACCCCGACGAGGATCGACACCACGTCCGGGCGGGCGTCGAGCACGTCCGTCTGCCAGCGGGCTTCGAGATCCGTCACCTTGTTGCCGCCGATCCCGGTGTTCAGCCACGTCACGGGCCGGTCCGGGTGCCGGAGCCCCCACTCGCCCGCGACCCGCAGCGGGTAGCCGGACCCGAGGCCGTCCTCGCTCTCCAGCCGCCGGCAGTCGGTGATCGAATCGCCGGTGAACAGCACGGTGCTCCCCGGCCGGATGGTGATCGTCATACGCGCTCCTCGGATCCTGGACCCACGGCCGGACGGGCACCCGGCCGGACCCCTCGAAAGGTGTCAGCCCCCACCGACAGGGGGCCGACACCCCCGACGCCCCACCGACGAGTGCCGGATCGTCAGGCGACGGCCGCCCGATCCGGGACGTGATGGAGTCCGGGATGTCCGCCGGGGGGTGTGCGCCCGGGCGTGTGTTCGTACGCGCGCGCCCGGCGTACACCACCGCACTGCCGCGGACACCGCTCCCGACCCCGCCGCCACGGGCCGGAAACGTCAAGGGTGATTGTCACTCTATTCCCGCCTATGGATGGCTTGCGTAGGTTCACGGATCTTCGCGTGCTTATGCTTCACGCGCTATGACGGAAAGTCAGAACTCCCGCGCCTTACGGGAATCAGCCGACGTGATCGTCCTCGGTGCCGGTCCGGCCGGGCTCGTTCTCGGAATCCTGCTGCACGCAGCCGGGATCGACTGCGTTCTCCTCGAACGCGCCTCCCGCACCCATGTCCAAACCCGGGCCCGCGCCGGGTTCCTCGCCCCGAACACCGTACGGATCCTGGACCGCCACGGCCTCTCCGACGGCCTGCACCGTGACGGCCGCCGCCACGGCACGTGCGAGTTCCGTACGGAGGACGGCCGGTTCCGGATCGACTACGGCGCCCGCGGCCAGGGTGGCCGGCACCACGTCTACCCGCAGCAGAACCTGGTCACGGACCTCCTGACGCACTACCTCGACCGCGGCGGACGCATCCGCTTCCAGACCGAGGCGCTCGCCGTGCGCGATGCCGACGGCGCCGGCGGCGCCCGGCCGTACGTCATGACGCGCGAGCCCGACGGCCGTCGCACGCGGTGGAGCGCCCGCTACGTCGCCGGCTGCGACGGGCGGCACGGGGCGGCCCGCCGCTCCCTGCCGCCGGGCGCCGTCCGCCACCACCACGACCACGGCGTGACCTGGCTCGGCCTGCTCGCCGAGGCCCCGCCGAGCCTCGACGCCGTCGGTTACGCCGTCCACGACCGAGGCTTCGCCGGACACATGGCCCGCACCGCGGACGTCACCCGCTACTACCTCCAGTGGCAGCGCGGCGTCACCGCCGACGCCTGGCCCGAGCAGCGGATCTGGGACGAGCTGGACGTCCGGATGCGCGCCGCGGACCACGGACCGCTCCACCGGGGCGCGCTGCTGGAACGCGGGATCTTCGACCTCACCTGCGACGTGATCGAACCGCTGCGCCACGGCTCGCTGTTCCTGGCGGGCGACGCGGCGAGCCTGCTCGCCCCGGCCGCCGCGAAGGGCGCGAACCTCGCGGTCCTGGAGGCCGAGATCCTGGCCGCGGCCCTGACCGACGCCTTGACCCGGGGCGACACCGCGGGACTCGACGGGTACTCGGACCGGTGCCTCGCGCACATCTGGCGGGCGCAGGAATTCACCGGGTGGATGACCCGGCTGCTGCACGCGGCTCCCGACGGGGACCACCCGAGCGCCGGATCGTTCTTCCACGCCGGCCTGCGGCGCTCCCGGCTCGCTTCGCTGCGCACCTCGCGCATCCACCAGGACTGGTTCGCCGAGAACTACGTCGGCGTCTGACCGCCGCCCCACCCCGCACGCCCCACCCCGCACGACCCACCCGGCGAAAACGCGCCCTCCACCCGGCCCTGCCCGGCCCCACCTGGCCCCACCCCGCTCACCCGGCCCCACCCCGCTTCGCCCTGCCCTGCCCAGCCCGTACCGGCCCGAGGACACCCCCACGATGACGACGACGCTCCCCGACGAAACGATGCTCCTGGACGACACGGCCCGCCTGCGCGCGGCAGCCGAGTTCGTCCGCGAGCACGACAGCGCCGCCCTGTTGCCCCTCCTCCTGCCCGGCCTCGACGGACCGGACCTGCGGGATCTGGCCGGCCACTGCCGGTTCGCCCACGCGGGGCTGCTGCTCTTCCCGCCGGACGCGGACGGCCTGCGGGCCCAGCTCGCCGCGTGCGGGCTGGCCGTGGACACCCCCTCCCACCCCAGCGTGGTGGTCCGCGAACGCCTCGCCCGGCGCCACCGGCGCGATCCGGCCGAGCTCGACGTCCGCATCCTTCGCCCGCTCGTGCCCGGCTGCGCCGGAGAGCGCCGCGCGGTCGAGGTGTTCGCCCTGACCGTGCCCCCGCACTCCGGCCTGGAGCGGATCGCCGCGTACGAACGCACCCGCCGGCACGAGGCGCACCTCGCCTTCGAGATCGAGCACTCGGACCCGCTGGCGCTGCGCGGCCTGTGCGCGATCCTCGTCCGCCACGGCGCACGCCCCGACGGCGGCGGCTACAACCCGCACGAGGACGGCACGGTCCTGTACTTCCCCCCCCCCGCCGATCCGGCCTGCGGCTACCGGCGGCTGGAACTCTACGTACGCGGCGACCACCGCGCCGCCGCCCTCGCCGCCCACCTGGACCACTCCGACGGGCACCCCCATCCCGCCGAGCACCCCCACCCCCACCGCACCGCCGGGCAGCCCGCCGAAACGCTCCTTCGCCTCCTCACCGGCGCGTGGACCACACAGGCACTCGCCGCCTTCGCCCGGCTGCGCCTGCCCGACGCCATGGACACCCGTACCGCGCACCGCACCGAGGACCTCGCCCGGCTGACCGGCACCCACCCCCGGGGCCTCGCCACGCTCCTGCGCTACCTGGTCATGCTCGGCGCGGTCGCCCAAGACCACGAGGAGGACGGCTTCCGCCTGACCGAACTCGGCGCCCTGCTGCACTCGGACACGCCCGGATCGATGCGACCGCTGGCCCTGATGTACGGCGGCCCGTTCTACGGCTCCTTCGGCGAACTCGACCACGCCGTGCGGACCGGACGGCCGGCCTTCGACCGCCTCTTCGGCGAGAACCACTTCGACCACTTCGCCCGCGACCCCGAACTCGCCGCCCTCTTCGACCGCTCCATGGCCGCGAGCTCACGGATGTTCGAGCCGCTCCCCGACCACCCGGTCATCACCGCCGCCGCCCGCAAGTCCGCGGCGGCGACCGCGACAGAACCCGCGCCCGTGCCCGCGCCCGAGCCCGCGACCGTCGTCGACGTCGCCGGCGGGAACGGGGAGCTCCTCGGCCGCATCCTCACCGCGCACCCGGGCCTGCGCGGCGTCCTCCTCGAACGCCCGCACGCCGTCGAGGCAGCCCGCCGCCTGCTCGACGCCGCGGGCTGCGGCGCGCGCTGCGACTACCGCTCCGGCGACTTCGCCGACGTGCCGCCCGGCGGCGACGTCTACGTCCTCTCCCGCGTCCTGCACGACTGGGACGACGACCGCTGCCGGGAGATCCTGCGCCACTGCGCCCGCGCCATGCCCGCCCACGCGGACCTGCTCGTCGTGGAACGGCTCCTGCCCGCCGACGGTTCCCCCTCGCTGGCCACCGCCTGGGACCTGCACATGCTGTGCAACGTCGGAGGACGCGAACGCCGCGCCGACCACTACGCACGCCTGCTCGCCGACGTCGGCCTCCAGCTCATCGGCCACAGCCCCCTGCCCCTGGACGCGCACGTACTGCACGCCCGCAGGGCGGCCGTCCCGGACCCCACCGCCCGACGGAGCTGAGCCGGTACCCCCCGTACCCCTCCGTACCCCTCGTACCACGCGAACACCAGCACCCCGCCGGCTACGCCCGATCGTCGCGGCCGCCGCCCGACTCGGAGAGTTCCGCCTCTCCGGGGAGGAAGGCGACCGCCGCGGCCGCCGCGACCATCACGGCCGCGCCCACGTAGAACGCGGCCGAGACGGCGGTGGTGACCGAAGCCTTGAGGGCCGGGATCAGGTCGGCGGGGATCCCGGCGGGCAAGGGCGAACCCTGCTGTGTCGCGGCCACCGCCTTCCCGATGGACCGCTCGACCTGGTCGAAACGCTCGGGCGGGATCCGGCCGTCCCGTCCGAGGATCCGACCCAGGTGCGCGCCCTCGCGATGCGCCACGATCGCGCCCATGACCGCCAGACCCAGCGCCGCGCTGATTTCCCGGGCGGTCTGCAACAGCCCCGCCGCGCCGCCGCGCATCCCCTTGGAGGTGCCGTTGAGCGCGGTGACCCAGGCCGGGCTGACGCAGAGCCCCATGCCGATGCCCATCACGCAGTAGAAGGGCGCCAGCCAGACGTAGTCCTGCCGGTGCAGCTCCACCGCCGAACAGAGCAGTGCCCCCACGCACAGGACCATGCCGATGCCCAGGGGAACGCGCGGCCCCAGGTGGTCGTACAGCCTTCCGCCCAGCGGCGCGAACACCACCGTGGGGAGGGTGAGCGGCAGCACGGCGAGACCGGCTTCGAAGGGAGACATCCCCACGACGTCCTGAAGCCAGATGACCCCGAACACGGCGAATCCGACGAACGCGAAACGCACCGTCGAGATGACCGCCGCCCCCACCGAGAATTCCCTGCTCGCGAACAACCCGAAGGGCATGAGCGGATCCGGATGCCGCCGCTCGCGCACCACCAGGAGCGTCATCAGTACGGCTCCGGTGGCGAGCAAGGAGATGACGGCGGCCGAGGACCACCCCCAGTGGCGCGCCTGCATGAGCGGGAGCACCACGCACACCAGACCGCCCATCAACAGGGGTGCGCTCGACCAGTCGACGTGTTTGCGCCGTGGTGGCTTGCTCGTGAGCAGAAGATGCGCGAGGACCAGTGCGCCGATGCCCAGGGGCGGGTTGACGAAGAAGATCGCGCGCCAGGAGAACGCCGTCGTCAGCAGACCCCCGATCAGGGGGGCAGTGCCGTACAGCACGGTGGAGACACTGGACGAGATGCCCATCGCCCGGCCCCGCTCCCGGCGACCGAATTCCTCGATGATGAGCACCTGGCAGGCGGGCCGGAGGATCGCCGCACCGGCTCCCTGGGCCGCGCGCGCGGCGATGAGCCAGGCCTCGGACTGGGCCAGGCCCGCCGCCGCGGAGGCCACGACGAACACGAGGGCTCCGAGGCGGAAGGCGCGTTCGTACCCGAAGACGTCGCCGATGCGTCCGCCGAGCGGGCTCACACAGGCGAAACTGAGCAGATAGGCATTGATGATCCACTGCACTCCGGTGGTCGAAGCGCCCAGACTCCGCTGGATGGTGGGAAGGGCGACCAGTACCACCAGGGCATCGATGGCGATCATCGACGAGGCGCAGGTCATCACGCCCAGCACCCACCAGCGGTGACGCTCGCCCACAAACCGCTGTCGCCGTGTCACGGTGTCCCTTCCGCCGAATTCGAGCGGACGGGAGCGCATACCGCCGCCCGGTCTTCCTACACGGTTGTGTCGCCGCTCTTCCGTATTCGTGCGGGACACCCCGCAGCGTGGTGCCGCAACGGACACGACGACCGAGGAGCGGGCACGGGCATGACACGGCTGAGCGCACCACGACGGGCGGCGATGCCAGTACCGGGCGGCCGGGCGGCGGCCACCGCCGACGGCGTCGACGCCGAACGGGCCGGGCTCGGCGGCAGCCCGCCCGCGACGGCGACCGGGCCGTACGGGACCTCGCCACCACGCTGCTCGGTGACCTCCCGCACGCCCTCGACCGCTTCGCGCGCGGCGACACGGGCCCCTGCTACGTCTGTTCTGGGGGCTGGGGGCCGGGGGGCGGGAGGCGGGAGGCGGAGGGAACTACGCCTCGGTGCGCGGCAGCGCCGAACCGCTGCAACGCGCCCGGGGACGGCTCGCCCCGAGGACGAGGAGCAGATCCTCAGCACGCTCGTCACCGAGACCGTCGGCCTCGACGACCTCGTCCGCGAGCTGGTCGAGCTCGCCGCCGACCGTTACACCGGCGAGGAGGCCGAGGCGGTCGAACTGACGGCCGCCGCCGTGGACGCCGCCCACCGCTGCCGGCAGCGCACCGGCCGGCCCTACTGCGGCTTCGGGCCCTTCATCAGCTTGCTGAGCTCTTCCAGCTGGCCTTCCTTCATGCCCCGGACGTAGTCCCAGCCGTTGTGGTCGCCGCCCTGGATCTCGTGGATCGTGACCTTGATCGGGCCCTTGCCGAACTGCTGCTGGAACTTCTCCATCCGGTCGCGGCCGCCCTCCTTGGTGCCGTACTGGAAGAAGACGTTCACCTCGGGGCCCTTGGCGTTGATCAGCTTCGGGGCGAGCTTCTCGGGGTTGTTCGCGTCCATCTCCGCCTGGTGGCCCTTCCAGAGCGGGGAGTCCGGGACGATCTCACCGCCGTTGGCGATGACGGCCCGGAAGCGGTCCGGCTTCTGCAGGAGCTGCTTGAGGCCGACGAAGGCGCCGGAGGAGTTGCCCATGAAGGCCCAGCCGTCGCGGGACTTGTAGGTGCGGAAGTTGGCCCGGGCGAGATCGGGCACGTCCTCGCCGATCCAGGTGCCCATCTTGGCCTGGCCGGGGATGTCGGAGCCGTCGTAGTAGTACTTGGCGTCCGGGTTGAGGATCGGCATGACGACGATGAAGGGGAGACTCTTGCCGGCCGCGGCGCCCTCGGAGATGGCTGCCTGGAGGCCCAGCTTCGGCAGGGTCGCCCAGTAGTTGTCGGCGTTCCCGTTGCCCCCGGGCAGCGCGATCATGACGGGGAAGGCGCTCTTCGCGTACTCCGGGCGGTCGTACTCCTTCGGCGTCCACACCCAGACGCTGCCGTCGAAGCCGGACTTGGCGCCCTTCACCTTGGCCTTGGATATGCGGGTGCCGTCGTCCAGCTTGACCGTCTGCTTGAACTCGGTGAACGGGCCGGTGGGCAGGGACACGTCCGGGTCCGCGCTCGGCGCGGAAGCCGGCTTCCCGTCGCCGGTCTCCTTGCCCTTGTCCTTGTCCTTGTCCGCACCCGCGGAGGGCTTCGCGTAGCTGACGGACTCCCCGTTCCCGTCGAACCAGTCCGTCTTCCAGTAGACCAACCCGGAGCCGGCCCCGGCGAGCAGGGCCACGGCCACTGCGGAGCCGATCCACACCTTCTTGCGGGATCGCCTGGGCTGCTGCGGCTGCGGGTACTCGTGCACGAACTTCGCTCCGAACAGTTGTGGCTGCCCTCAGGGGCAGAGCGGTTGGGTCCTCTTCTCGGTTGATGCATTTACCGACCCTGGAGGTTGCAAAAAAGGGCAACAAATGTCGTTTAGCTTTCAAATGGGACCCCTGCGTCGGCGCCGGAGACCCCGAAGGCGGACCGAGTGGTTCCGGACAGGTTTTGCGCACCGTGCGTGATGTTCCGGCCGATGATCGGGGCGCCGGGAGGTGCCACGGCCGGGCGTTGGCGAAATGCGGTCCATGGGATGCCTGGCTGGTAATCGCCCCATCTGCACCCTTCACATCCTTTTGCGGGCCAGGTGGAGTGATCCCTACGCTACGGTAACTTCGCTTTCTGTTACGGGGATGTCCATGGAGAACGCGGAGCATGAACACCAGCACACTGAATCGCCACAGCCGGTTAGAGGCACTGGGGGCCCACGTCCCCGAGACCGTGATGACCACCCGGGAGCTGACCGAGGGGATACCCGCCGTCCGTGACGCGGACCTCCAGCGGATCACCGGAGTCGCCGAGCGCCGGGTGTACGACCCGGATCCGGCGGCCGCCGAGAACTCCTTCTCGATGGCCCTGTCCGCCGCACGGGACTGCCTGGAGGCCTCCCGCTACGAGGCCGCCGACCTCGACGTCGTCATATCGGCCTCGATCACCCGCTTCACGGACGGCGGCCGCTTCACCTTCGAACCGTCCTTCGCCTCGATGCTGGCCCGCGAGCTGGGCGCGCGACGGGCCGTCCACTTCGACGTGTCCAACGCCTGCGCCGGCATGATGACCGGCGTCTACCTGCTCGACCGCATGATCCGCTCCGGCGCGGTACGCAACGGCCTGGTCGTCAGCGGCGAGCAGGCCACCGCGGTCGCCGAGACGGCGGCCCGCGAGGTCACCGACTCCTACGACCCGCAGTTCGCCTCGCTCTCCGTCGGCGACTCGGCGGCCGCCGTCGTCCTGGACGCCTCCACCGACGAGGCCGACCGGATCCACTACGTGGAACTGATGACCTGCTCGGAGTACTCGCACCTGTGCATGGGCATGCCGAGCGACCGCAGCGAGGGCATCGCCCTCTACACGGACAACAAGAAGATGCACAACCGCGACCGGCTCAAACTGTGGCCGCGGTTCCATCAGGACCTCCTGGCCAAGCAGGGACGGGAGTTCGCCGACGAGGACTTCGACTACGTCATCCAGCACCAGGTCGGCACCCGTTTCATCGACTACGTGAACCAGACGGCCGAGGCCGAGTTCGCGGCCCCGATGCCCACCTCCCTCGCGGTCGTCGAGAAGTACGGCAACACCGCCACCACCTCCCACTTCCTGACGCTGCGTGAGCACATGCGGGCCGGCACCGCCCGCCCCGGATCCCGGTTCCTCATGGTCCCCGCCGCCTCCGGCGTGGTGACCGGCGCCCTGTCTGCCACGATCACGAACATGGGGGTCTGAGCCATGGGAATGGTCATCGCCGCAGCCCACACCGCCACGCCCCACGGCACTGCCACGCACCGGAGCACCGGCCCCGGCACGCACCCCGGCACCGGCACCGGCCCCGGCACGCACCCCGGCCCCGGCCCCGGACCCGCCTCCGCCGTCGAACTCGCGAGCCGCGCCGCCCGCGCCTGCCTGTCGCAGGCGCAGGTCTCCCCGTCGTCCGTCGGCGTCCTCATCAACGTCGGCGTCTACCGGGAGTCCAACACCTTCGAGCCCGCCCTCGCGGCCCTCGTCCAGAAGGAGGTCGGTATCAACCTGGACTACATCGCCGACCCGAACCCCGCCGCCGGCTTCTCCTTCGACCTCATGAACGGCGCCTGCGGTGTCCTCAACGCCGTACAGCTCGCCCAGAGCCTCCTCGACACCGGCAGCGCCGAACGCGTCCTGATCACGGCCGCCGACGTGCACCCCGGCGGCGACGCCCGCCGCGACCCCGACTACCCGTACGCGGACCTGGCCGGCGCCTTCCTCCTCCAGCGCAGCGCCGACCCCGACGCCGGGTTCGGCCCCGTGTCCGTGTACGCGGGCGACGGGCCCACCGACACCGAGGGGTACCTCGACACCGCGGCCATGGGCAGCGGCGGCCGCTCCCGGATCACGGTGTGCCGTACGGAGGGACACGGGGCGCGGCGCAGCGCACTCGCCGCCGCCTGCACCGTCGGGTACGCCCGCCAGCACGGCATCGACCTGGACCGCGCCCTCGTGGTCGGCCCGCACGCCGGAGCGGACACGCGGGCCGCGCAGGACGAGGACGGCGCCGGCGAGCCCCACACCGCGGCGCCGATCCTCGGCTACCTCCAGGCCCTGGCCGCCCCGCGCCCGAAGGACCGCGACCGGCTCCTCATGGTCGCCGCCGGCGCCGGCCCCAGCGCCGCCTGCGTCTCCTACCGGCCCGAAGGCTGGTGAGGTGACGCCATGAGCACCGTTCCCCATGCCGCGACCACCGCGGGCCTGGCCGACTGCCTGGAGCGCAACGCCGCCGCGTTCCCGCACAAGGCGGCCGTCATCCACCCCGACGGCCGCGAGCCCGGCGGCGGCCCGCGCTACCGCGAAGTCACCTACGGGGAGTTGCAGGACTCGGTCGAGGAGATCGCCCACGGTCTCGCCCGCGCCGGGATCACCCGCGGGACCAAGACCGTACTGATGGCACCGCCCGGCCCCGAGCTGTTCGCCCTCGCCTTCGCGCTCTTCCGGCTCGGCGCCGTCCCCGTCGTCGTCGACCCGGGCATGGGCGTGCGCCGGATGCTCCACTGCTACCGCGCCGTCGGCGCCGAGGCGTTCATCGGGCCACCCCTCGCCCACCTCGTACGCGTCCTCGGCCGGCGCACCTTCGGCCGCGTACGCGTCCCCGTCACCCTGGGCCGCCACCGGCTGTGGGGCGGCCACACCCTCGCCGCGCTGCGGACCGCGGCGGGCCCGCGGACCCCCGCCGCCGACGTCGGCGGCGACGACCTCCTGATGATCGGGTTCACCACCGGAAGCACCGGCCCCGCCAAGGGAGTCGAGTACACCCACCGCATGGCGCTCGCCATCGCCCGCCAGATCGAGGCCGCCCACGGGCGCACCCGCGACGACACCTCACTGGTGACCCTGCCGTTCTACGGCATCCTCGACCTCGTCTACGGCTCCACCACCGTCCTCGCCCCCCTGGCACCGGCCAAGGTCGCCCAGGCCGACCCCGCCCTGCTCGTGGACGCGCTGGAACGATTCGGCGCGACCACCATGTTCGCCTCGCCCGCCCTCCTGCGGAACCTCGCCGACCACCTCACCGCCCTGGGCCGCCCCCCGCGGGACCTGCGCTGCGTCGTCTCCGGCGGCGCGCCCGTCCCCGACTCCGTCGTCGCCGCCCTGCGCACCGTCCTCGACGAGAAGACGTCCGTCCACGTCACGTACGGGGCCACCGAGGTCCTGCCGATCACCTCGATCGAATCCGAGGAGATCCTCGGCGAGACCTCCGCCGGCAGCGCCCGCGGAGCCGGGACCTGCATCGGCCGCCCCGTCCCCGGCACCCGCGTCCGCATCGTCCCCGTCACCGACGGCCCGCGCCCCCGCCTGTACCCGGAGACCGCCCTGCCCGTCGGCCGCGTCGGCGAGATACTCGTCGAGGGCGAGTCCGTCAGCCCCCGCTACCACGACGCGCCCCGCTCCGACGCCCTGCACAAGGTGCACGAGACCCGGCCCGACGGCACCGCGCTCACCTGGCACCGCACCGGCGACCTCGGCTACCTCGACGACCGCGGCCGCCTCTGGTTCTGCGGCCGCACCTCCCAACGGGTGCGCGCCGCCGGCCGGGACCTGCACACCGTGCGCTGCGAGGGCGTCTTCAACTCCCACCCCCTGGTGCGCCGCAGCGCCCTCGTCGGCATCGGCCCGGCCGGCGCCCAGCGCCCCGTCGTCTGCGTGGAGAGCGACGTCCCGGCCGACAGCGCCGCCTGGCAGGACCTGGTCGCCGACCTGCGCGCCCTCGCGGCCGAACACGCCCCCACCCGGGGGCTGGAGGAGTTCCTGCACCACCCCGCCTTCCCGGTCGACGTCCGCCACAACGCCAAGATCGGCCGCGAGCAACTGGCCCGATGGGCGCAGCGGCGCCTCGCCCCGCCCCCGCCCCCGTTCTCACGGGCCCGGGCGGCCCGCCTCGTACCGCTCGCGGGCTGGGCCTACCTCCTCGGCGGCGCGATCTGGGCCGCCGCCGCCGACGTGCCCGACGTACCGCTGCTGCGCTGGCTCTGGTGGGCCGACGCCTTCCTCAGCATCCCGGTGCACGCCGCGCAGATCCCCCTCGCACTGCCACGGGGCAGGGCCGCGGGCCACGGCGGCGCGGCCACCGCCGCACTGACCATGCTCTACGGCGCGACCTGGTGGCGGGCACTGTGAACATCCTGATCACCGGGGCCACCGGCTTCCTCGGCGGCCACCTCGCCGACGCCTGCCTGCGCGACGGCCACCGGGTCCGCGCCCTGGTCCGGCCGGGCAGCGACACCGCCCGCCTGAGCGCCCTCGGTCCGGGACTCGACCTCGTGCCCGGCGACCTCGCCGACACCGCCTCGCTGGCCCGCGCCGCCGTGGGCTGCGACACCGTGCTGCACAGCGCCGCCCGCGTCGTCGACCACGGCAGCCGCGCCCAGTTCGAGGAGGCCAACGTCACCGGAACGCAGCGGCTGCTGGCGGCGGCCCGTGCGGCGGGCGCCACCCGCTTCGTCTTCGTCAGCAGCCCGAGCGCGCTGATGCACCTGCGCGAGGGCGACCGGCTCCGGATCGACGAGAGCACCCCGTACCCCACCCGGTTCTTCAACCACTACTGCGCGACGAAGGCCGCCGCCGAACAGTACGTACTGTCCGCGAACACACCGGACTTCACCACCTGCGCGCTGCGTCCGCGCGCCATCTGGGGCCCGCGCGACCACGCGGGCTTCCTGCCCCGCATGATCGCCTCGATGCGGGCGGGCCGGC
This sequence comes from Streptomyces sp. WM6372, assembly GCF_001279655.1. Taxonomy (NCBI): domain Bacteria; kingdom Bacillati; phylum Actinomycetota; class Actinomycetes; order Kitasatosporales; family Streptomycetaceae; genus Streptomyces; species Streptomyces sp. WM6372. The sequence goes on from NZ_LGDB01000217.1 coordinate 12,833, forward strand.
TGCCCGACCTGTCCGGCGGCAAACGGGTACGGGTCTCGCTGTGCCACGTCGACAACGCCGTCGACGCCTGCCTGCGCGCGACGGCCGCCCCCGCCGAACGCATCGGCGGCAAGGCGTACTTCGTGGCCGACCGCGAGGAGACCGACCTGTGGGCCTTCCTCACCCGCGTCGGCTCCCTCCTCGGCTGCCCGCCGCCCCGCCCGCGCGTCCCCGTCGCGGCCACCCGCGTCCTCGCCGAGGCCGTCGAGGCGGCGTGGCGGCTGCGCCCGTCGGCCGGTACGGGCCCGCCGCTGAGCCGCTACACGGCGGCCCTCCTCACCCGCTCCACCACGTACGACACGGGCGCCGCCCGCCGCGACCTCGGCTACGACCCGCCGCGCGCGCAGGAGGACGGCGTGAGCGGGCTGCTCCGCTGGATCCACGGCATCGGCGGCGTCGACGCCTGGACACGCCCGGAGCACCCGCCCGCGTCCCCTCGTACCGACGAAGGAACCACCCCACGATGACACCCCCTCACAGCACGTACCGGCGGGCGGGATCGCCGACGGAACACCTCTACCTGGCCGCCGGGCACGCGCGCGGCGCCATGGCCCTGCGCATCGTCGTCGAAGGGCACACCGCCCCCGGACCGGCGGCCCTGCGGGCGGCGGTCGCCCGGGCCGCCGAAACCTGCCCCGGCTCCCGCCTGGTACGGCGCGGGCCCGTCTGGACCGCCGAGGGCCCGCTGCCCACGATCCGGTACGCCGCTCCCGCCGCCGGCGCCGTCGACGTGTCGGACCCGGCCACGGCGGCGCTCCTCACCGGCCGCGCGCGCCGGAACGACCCGCCGGGGTGCGAGGTCCTGGTGATCCCCGCCGACACTCCCGCCGGCACCGCCACCGGCACCGCCACCGGCACCGCCACGCTCGTGTTCAGCGCCTCGCACGCCCTGATGGACGGTCACGGCGCGCTGATCTGGGTACGGGAGGTCTTCCGCGCCCTGCGCGGGGAGCCCGGCCGCCCCGCCCTCGCCCCGGACACCGACCGCGGGCTGCTGCGCCGGCTCGGCGGCTCCGCCCGCCGCCCGGCCCTCGTCCCGGACCGCCCGTCCCCCCTGGGTCGCCCGGGCACGGGCCCCGAGCAGACGCTGTGGCTCCGCCGCACCCTCCCGGGCCACCATCCGGCCCTCACGCCCCGGCTGGCCCAGGCCCTGACGGACGGCGCGGCCACGGACGGCGGCGCCACCCGGGTCATGATCCCGGTCGACCTGCGGCGCCACCGCCCCGGCATCGCCTCGACCGGCAACCTCACCCTGCCGGTGTTCCTGGACCTGAGCCCCGGGCAGGAGTGGCCGAGGGCACAGGTCACCCTGCTCCGGGCCCTCGCCGAGAAGCGGGAGCTCGCCGAGGGCTTCGAGTCGGCCCTCCTCCCGCTGCCCCCGGCGGCCGCCCGCCTCATGCTGCGGGCCGCCCAGGCAGGCACCGTACGGGCCGACCGCCACCTCGCCTCGGCCGTCGTCTCCCACCTGGGGCGCCTGGACCCGGCCGAGTTCTCCGGCGGGGGCTTCACCGCGACCACCGTGTACGCGCTGCCCGTCCACGCCCCCCTGGTCCCCGTCTCGGTGGCCGCCAACGAGACGGACACCGCCACGGAGCTCACGATGGGCGTCCGCGGCGGCCCCGGTCTGGCCGAACGCGCCACCCGCCTCCTGGACGAAGTCCTGACCCGACTGCCGGCCTCCGCCGCACCGCTGCCGCCACCGGCACCCGCACCCGCACCCGTGTCCGTATCGGCACCCGCATCCGCGCCCGCATCCGCGCCCGCATCCGCGCCCGCATCCGCGCCCGGGGCCGCGCCCGCGCCCGGGGCCGCGCCCGCATCCGCATCCGCATCCGCACCCGGGTCCGTACCGTCCCCCGCCACCGTCGTGGAACTGTTCCGTGCCCGGGCCGCCCGTACGCCCGCGGCACCCGCGCTCGACGGCCCCGACGGCGTGGTCACGTACGCCGAACTGGACCGCCGTTCCGACGCCGTGGCCGCCGGGCTGCTGCGCCGGGGGATCGGCCGTGAGGACCTCGTGGGCCTGGTCGTCGACCGCACCCCGGCCGGGGTCTGCGCCCTGTGGGGGATCCTCAAGGCGGGCGCCGCCTACGTGCCGCTGGACCCCGCCCACCCCGCCGCGCGGACCGCCGAGATCCTCCGCGCCTGCGGCGCCCGGCTCTGCCTGACCCAGCGTCACCTCGCCGAAGCCCTCGGCGCGCTCGCGCCCTGCCCCCTGCTCGCCGCCGAGGACCTCCTCACCGGCCCGCCGCCCCGGCCGCTGCCCCCGGCCCCCGCGCCCGGGGACCTCGCGTACGTCACCCACACCTCCGGCTCCACCGGCCGCCCCAAGGGCGTGCAGATCGAACACCGCGGCCTCGCGGGCTTCGTCCGCTGGATGACGCAGGTCTGCCGCGTGGACGCCCGGACCCGCTTCGGCTTCGCGTCCTCCTACGGCTTCGACATCTCCTGCTTCCCCCTCTTCCTGCCCCTCCTGGCCGGCGGCACGGTCGTCCTCGAGCCCGACGCGCCCTCGCGCGCCACCCTGCGCCGTCTCGTCACCGACCACCGGGCCGACACCCTCGCCCTCACCCCCTCCCACCTGGCCCTGCTGCCCGACCACGGCGACGTACGCACCCTGCTGCTCGGCGGCGAACCGCTGACCCCGGCCGCCGTACGCACCGCCCGTACCGCCTTCGGCCCCGACTGCCGCATCATCAACGGCTACGGCCCCACCGAGGCGACCGTCGCCTGCCTCGCCCACGTCGTGGACGACGCGCGGCCCACGACCGCCGCCACCCTCCCGATCGGCACCCCCGGCCCCTACGCCCACATCCACCTCGTCACGGAGGACGGCGGGCGCATCGGCACCGGGGCCGAGGACACCGGCCGCACGGGAGAGATCGTCGTCACCGGCCCCCAGGTGGCCCGCGGCTACCTCGGCCCGCCGGACGGCCGCCCCTCCCCGTTCACCGAGCACGAGGACGGCACCCGCAGCTACCGCACGGGCGACCTCGGCCGGCGACTTCCCGGCGGTGCGGTCGAGTTCGCCGGGCGCATCGACGGCCAGCTCAAGATCGCCGGGCACCGCATCGAGCCCGCGGAGATCGTCGCCGCGCTCGAAGCCCGGCCCGAGGTGAGCCGCGCCGTCGTGGCCGCCCGCCACCGCCCGCACACCACCACGCCGGTCCTGTGCGCGTACGTGGTCCCGCGCGCCGGGGGTGCGTACGGTACGGGCGACGGCCCGGAGAACCGGAACGATCCGGGCGATCCCGGTGACCTCCCCGCCACCCTGCGCTCCGCGCTCACCGCCCTGCTGCCCGCCGCCATGGTCCCGGCCCACGTCATCACCGTGGACGCCATCCCCAGCACGGTCGCGGGCAAGGCCGACCTGGACGCCCTGCCCGACCCCTTCGCCGTCGCCCACGACACCCCGGAACCGGCCACCACCCTCCAGGCACGGGTGGCCGCCCACTGGTCCGCGATCCTCGCGGTCGATTCCACACGACTCTCCGCGGAATCCGACTTCCAGGCCCTCGGCGGAGACTCCCTCGCCCTGGTGGAAATGCTCACCGCCGTCTCCGAAGACCTGCTGGAACCCGCCCAGGCCCGCCGTTTCATGGCCGGCCTCGACTGCCTGGTACGGAACCTGACGCTCGCGCAGGTCTGCGCCCACCTGACATCCGCCCGAGAGGAGCCGCCCGCATGATCTTCGTCGGAGACGGCGCACTGCTGCGCCGGGCCGTCGCACACGCCGCGGCGCAGGGCCACCCCGTGGACCTCGTCTGCTGCGAGGACCCCCAGGACGCCGCAGGCGCCCGGCACTTGCACCTGCCCGCCCCCGAGGACATCAACGCCCACGCCGACGTCCTCGCGCGCGCCTGCACCGACGGCGTCGTCTGGTCCCTCAACAACCGCCGGATCTTCCGCGCACCACTGCTCTCCCGGGGCCTGCGCATCCTCAACATCCACAACGGCCTGCTGCCCCGCCACCGCGGACTGCCCTCCGTGGCCGTCCTCTTCGCCCTGCTGAACGGCGAGCACGAGTACGGGGCCACCCTCCACGAGGTCGACGCGGGCATCGACACCGGCCGCGTCCTGGCCGAGCACCGCTTCCCGATCGCCCCCGACTCCCGCCACTTCCAGGTCATGCTCCGCGGTGTGCGCGCCTGCCAGGCCCTGTTCGAGGAGACCCTGCCGGCGATCGCCGCGGGCAGGCCCCTCCCGCCCCCGCCCGCCCCCGCGGGCCCGCCCGCGTACTACGGAACCCGCGCCCTGACCCGCCTGGCGGCCCACCGCGACCACCCGGCCTACCCCGCCGCCACGGACCTGGGGCCCTTCGCCACCCACGCCCCCGAACTCGCCGCAGCGATCAGCCCGGAGCCGACAATGGATCCGACCTCCCTGCCGCCCGGACCCATCGATCCCCAGAACAGGACCCCGCCATGACCGAAGCCCTCGCACGTCTCGCCGAAATCGCCCCGGCGCCGGGCGAGTCCCGCCGGAAGGACTGGGGCGAGGTCGAGCGCCGCCTCGGGGTCGAGCTCCCCGCGGACTACAAGGAGCTGATCCACCTCTACGGAGGAAGCAACTGGGACGACTACCTCTACGTCCTGGAGCCCGGCTGCCCCAATGAAAACTACGACCTCATCGCATGGGCGGCGCACCAGGCCGAAGACCTGGAAGGTCTGTGGGAACACGAGCGGAAGCCGGCCGAACTGGAGGTCGAGGGATCCCGGGTCGTCCCGTGGGCGACCACGGACAACGGGGAATGCCTCTACTGGCTCGTTCGGCCCGGCCTTGAGCCGGACCGATGGACCGTCATGGTGAACGAGGCGCGCGGCGACCGGTGGGAGCATTTCCCCGTATCCTGCACGCGATTCCTCGCGTCTTCCCTGGACGGAGAGCTGGAGTCGAACCTCCTCTCGTCCTTGTTCCCCCGCGCCGCACATGAATTCCGCCGGCTCGGTCCGGTATGACGGCGCGGCGATTTCGCGCTATGACTCCGGGCCCATCCAGGCCGGGGACTCGATGCCCCATGCCTCGTTCCAGACCAGGCAGTGCTCGCGCGAACGCGGGCCGACGAGCGGCCGACGAAGCCGAGCATCTCTCCTGCACCCCGCCGACCAGGCAAGATGCCGCTCCCGGAGCCTTGTGCGCGGGTCCGGCTGCCGGGGCCGCGCGCGCGTGGTCCGCGTGGTCGGGAGCGCCTCGGGGCGAGTGGTTCAGAGGCGGACGATGACGAGGGCGGAGTCGTCGGTGGCGCCGCCGGGTGGGAGGAGGTCGAGGAGGATCGCGTCGGCGAGGGTCTCGGGGTCGGTGTCCTGGTGGCGGGTGAGGGCGCGGGCGAGGCGGGCGAGGCTCGTGTCGATGTCTTCGCGGCGGCGTTCGACGAGCCCGTCGGTGTAGAGGACGAGGGTGTCGCCTTCGGCGAAGCCGGTGGCCGCCTGGGGACGCGGGACGTGTTCCGGGCGGGCGCCGAGAGGGGGGTCGGTGGCCCGGTCGAGGAACTCGACACCGCCGTGGGCGCGGAGCAGGGCGGGAGGGAGGTGGCCGGCGCTGCTGTAGGTGAGGGTGCGGGTGTCCCAGTCGATGTAGGTCTCGACCGCGGTGGTGTTCTCGGCGCCTTCGACGGAGCGGGCGTACAGCCCGAGGACCTCCAGGGCCTGGGCGGGGCCGTCGGAGACGAGGGAGGCGGCGCTGAGGGCGCTGCGGAGCAGGCCCATGATGCCGGCTGCGTGCAGGCCGTGCCCGACGACGTCGCCGACGGCCACCGCGATGCGGTCACCGGGCAGGTCGACGAGGTCGTACCAGTCGCCGCAGACGTTGAGGGCGCCGACCGCGGGCCGGTAGCGGACGGCGGCACGGTGGTGGCCGATGTTGGCGGGGGTGGGCAGCATCGCCTCTTGCAGGGCGAGGGCGATCTCGCGCTCGCGGGCATGGGCCTGACGCAGGCGTTCGTTGACCTCCTGGAGCTCCCGGGCACGGGTGTAGAGCTCGGCTTCCAGGACCCGGGCCCGGCTGCCGTCGGGGGAGCCGCGGGCCGCGATGAGCTCGGTGACCTCCTCGACCCGGTGCACGATCAGGATGACCCGCCCGTCGGGGCCGAGCACGGGGGCGTTGACCGGGCTCCAGTACCGTTCCTCCCACTCGCCGGGCCGCAGCATGGACTGGACGTCGTAGCGTTGTAGGGCCATGGTGTCGCGCTCGCCGGTGGCCAGCACCCGCTGGAGCGAGGCGTGCAGGTTGCGGGCGCCGCTGGCGGTGGGATCGTTCGGGTTGTCGGGGAAGACGTCGAACAGGTAGCGGCCGATCACCTGCTCGCGGGTGCGCCCGGAGGCGCGCAGGAACTCTGCGTTCGCGTCCGCGTACACCAGCTCAGGGGTCAGCAGCGCCACCATGCCCGGCAGCGTCTGGAACACCGCCGGGTAGTCGATCTCCAGATCCGTCATGCCAGCTCGCTTCGGCGCCTGCCGTCCCCGCTCATCCACGATAGGGTCCCGCCGGTGTTCGCGCCGCCCGAGACCACGCGCCGGCCGCCCGGGACCGAGCCTCCGCGGCCTCCGACGCCCCGGGGCCGGGGCACCCGCCACCGGCACCCGGCACCGGCACCCGGCACCGGCACCCGCGCACCCCGGCACCCCGCCACCGGCACCCCGGCACCCTGGCGAGTGACCGCGGGGGCCGTGCCGCGACCCCCGCGGAGACGTGCGTCAGGACACCACGGGAGCGGCGTCCACCTCGGTCAGCCGGACCGTGCACAGCCCGCCGCGCTCGCTCTTCACGTCCGTCACCTTGAGCTGCGTGCCCGGCGTGAGGATGTACTCCTCCTCCCCGGTGAAGGCGGAGAACCTCCTGATCCCGACCGCATGGGCGGGCGTCACCTCGAAGAGCGTCCGCTTGCCGCGGCTCCCCAGGAAGGACCGGGCCACGCTCAGCTGGGAGGTGCACGAGGAGACGCCCCACCACGTGACCGTCCGGCCCACCGGGTACTGCGCCCGCAGGTCCAGCGACACACCCCGCCACAGCGGCTGCGTGTGTGCGGGCAGCCCCGACACCGCCGAGAACAGCAGCCGCAGGTACGGCAGATAGGGAGCGACCCTGGTCCGGTCGGGGGAGCGGAGGACCGCGTTGATCTCGCGGTAGAAGGCGGACTCGCAGGTGTAGAGGTAGAGCGCGGCGATCGCGTCGGCGGACAGGCCGGCGGACGTCTCGTCCGCCCGCCGCTTGCCGAAGTCGCGTGACCGGTCGATGTGTCCGGCGAGCCCGGACAGGGTCTTGGCGACCGGAGCGACGGCGTCCTGGAAATCCATCAGCGGGGTGTCGAACACGCCGGTGATCGCGGGGAGGACCAGGCCCTCGTCCTTGACGCTGGTGAGGCGCTCCAGGTACAGCTGGTGCAGGTTCATGGTCGACTCGATGAAGGCGCCCATCCGCGCAGCGACACCCCCGTCCGCACCGGCCGCCGCCCCCTCGTTCCACCCCTTGCTCGGCAGCCAGTCGATCACGTCGGCACCCAGCGACGCGAGAGCCTCGTTCACCAGGGCGAAGTGGTCGCCCTCGCAGAAGACGTCGCCCTGCGCCGCCGGGTTCACGTGGTCGATGTGCCGCACCTCGACGTCCGGGTACTTCTCCTGGAGTCGCAGGACGACCCTCTTCAGGTTGCGGGCGTGCGCCCCCCACCAGGCGAAGACGATCCCGCGGTCCTCCTCGTCGGCGTCCTGCTTGGCCTTGAGGATCTCCTCGACGATCCGTTCGGCGACGGGCCGCCAGAACGCCGTGTGCCGGTCGGTACCCATCGCTCCGTCGCCGCTGGCGGTGAGCGAGGCGTTCAGCAGCAGCACGCCCTGGGTGAGCATCGCCTGGAACCACTCCGGCGGCTGGACGGTGTCCCGCTCCTTCAGCAACACGCGTACGTCGGCGATGGGCGTCTTCTTGGCCATGCCGTACTTCCACATCGCCGCGGCCTTGATGAGGCAGCGGATGCTGACGACCCTGCCGAACTGGCTGTCCTTCCAGTCGCTGAAGGTGTTGTCGAACATGGCGATGCCGGTCGCGCTCTCCGGCCGCGGGTAGGGGTTCTGGCCGAAGGCGACGACCTTCCACTTGTGCGGCGGGTTGGGCTTGAGGGCCTGGAAGGTCAGCTCGCGCACCGGGACGACCTCCGGGCTGCGGCCCTTCCCGATGAACCGGGCGGCGTCCGGCTGCGCCTCGATGACGGGCTTCAGGAGCGGAAGCCAGGGCTCACCGCCGCCGTCGAAGAGTTCGGTGAGGGCCAGGGGGTCGTTCGCGTCGGTCATGGGGGAGGGGCTTTCGTTCGTCGTGGACGGGGGAGGGACGTGGCCGGCCGGATCGCCGGCCGGATCGCTGCCGCCGGGGACGGGCGGGACGGCCTTCGGCGCGACGATGCGTACCCGCTCCTCGACGGGGGCGTCCTCGATGCCGCTCAGCTGCGTGAGGATGGTGGCGCGCAACTCGTCGTCGTCCTCGAACCAGTGGTCGTGGAAGAGCGTGTAGCCGGTCCACATGAGGTTGGCGCACACCCTGGCCGGGACCCGCCCGGTCTGCGCGCCCATCCCGACCAGCGCCACGGAGCGGATGCTGCCCGGGACCTGCCGGTTCTGCCGGTGGACGGCCTGGAACGCGGCGGCGCACGCCAGCGCCACGTTCAGCGTGGCGCTCACGTTCTGCGAGGAGCCCACCATGGTCGGCGTCGATATCAGGTAGCGGGGGAAGGTGGCCCCCGACGGGACGCAGACCGCGCTGCCCACCGGGAGGGCGCCGGCGAACCGGTCGCGGATCGCGCGCTGCACGCGCAGCTGGATGCCGGATCCGAGGTGACGCTTGATGGCGGCGTCGACCCCGCCGTCCATCCGGCCCCGGGAGTTGGTCGGGGTGACCCAGGCGTCGACGTCCTCGTCGAGGATCGAACCCCTGCGGATCTCGATGCCGGGCGTGTCCGCGAACGCCGCTCGCCATGCCTCCACGACGCGCTCGTTCACGTCCGTCAGCACCACCCTCAGCGTGGGCTGAGCACTGCTCTCGGTCATCGTCCACTCCTGTCGGGAAACGGCTCCTCGCAACACCCCGAACGTAACCGGCGCCACTGACAACGGCGCTCCGGGAAGGGGCTGATGACCAGCCGTCATGACACCAAGCTGCCAGGCAGCACGGTGCCAGCCCGAACCCCTTCCGGGTCGCCCGCCCCGGGCAGCAAGATGTTGATCACCGGGACGGCGGGGCAGGAAGCCCCACCCCAGGCCAGGGCCGAAAGGCCGGACCGGAGCAGCGCGCACCACCGCTACCGCACCGCACCGGATCGCCTTCACGCTCGGGGGAACGTCATGTCTCGCACCACGCACTTCATCGCTGCCGCCGGCCTCACCGCCCTGTTCTCGATCGGCGCCGCCTCCGCCGCCGTCGCCGCACCCGCCGCGGGCCCCGGCGTGATCGGCTGGGACTCGTACCCCGCGGTCTCCGCCTCCGCCTCCGCCTCCGCTTCCGCTTCTGCTTCCGCTCCTGTCATCGGGTGGGACTCCGCGGCCGCGGACAAGCGCGTCATCGGCTGGGACTGACGACACGTGCGGGTGATCCAAGCCTCCCTGCACCGCACCCTCCCCGGCCCGGCCCCCGCAGGGTCCTCGCACCTCATCCACGACCTGCTCTGGGCGCACGCCACCCAGGCCGAGGGCCTGGAACACATCCGGCCCCGCCCCACCGAGCACGGCCTGGACCTCTTCCTCTTCGTACGGGCCCACAGCGACGCCTCGGCCCTCCAGCAGATGCGCACCCTGCTCACCCGGGTCGACACCCCCATCGCCGCACACGGCTACACGGTCGCCGGCGCCTGAGCCGACGGTCCCTCACCAGCCGTACCGGCACGCCGCTTCGCCGCTTCGCCGCTTCGCCGCCGGGCCGTTCCGGGCTGCCCCGACGCGCCCTCGCCCGCCCGGCCCACCGCCTTCTTCAACTCACCACTCCGGAGTTCTTCGATGTCTCGCTCCCTGCGCCGTTCGTCCGCCGCCGCCCTGCTTGCCGCGGGCCTCGCCTCCGTCGTCCTGACCACCACGGTCCCGGCGCAGGCCGCAGACGTTCCCACGGCGCCGGCCGGCTCGCAGTCGGCTCAGGCCGACACCGGCACGATCACGCCGTTCACCCCGACCGTGCCCAACCCGACCACCGCCACGAAGGCCGAGCTGGACGCGGCCGCCGCCAAGGCTGCCAAGACCGCCAAGACCGGCCGGATGTTCCTGGCCCCGCAGGCACAGTCCGCCGCCGACTCGAGCGTGGGCGGCCAGATCAGCCGGAGCGAGGTCATAGCGCGGGCCAAGACCTGGGTGGCCGCGGGCGTCCCCTACAGCATGACCAGCTACCGCACCGACGCCAACGGCCGCTACCGCACCGACTGCTCCGGCTTCGTCTCGATGGCCTGGCACCTCGCCTCCTCCTCGGCCAACAACTACGGGGAGACGACGGGCACGCTGCTGGACTTCACGTCGTCCATCGGCAAGGACTCCCTCAAGCCGGGCGACATCATGCTCAACCCGGACCCGGGTGCCAGCGGTCACGTGGTCATCTTCAACGGCTGGGCCAACGCCGAGCACACCCGGTACGACGCCTACGAGCAGGCGGGCAGCGTGGGCGCGGTCCACCGCGAGATCCCGTACCCGTACTTCTCCGGTCACGGCACCTTCAGCCCCCGCCGCTACGACAAGATCGTCGAGGACGTCCAGCTGAACAACTCCCAGACGGCCGGTGCCGATTTCAACGGTGACGGTCAGGCGGACATCATCGCCCGCGACGGCTCCGGCAACCTGAAGATGTGGACCCACAACGCCGGCGGCTACTTCAACGCCCCGGTGCAGGTGACGGCCGGCTGGAACTTCACGCAGACGGTGGCGGCGGACTTCGATGGTGACGGCAAGGCCGACCTGATCGCCCGTGACGGTTCGGGGAACCTGAAGCGGTGGAGCGGCCGTGGCGACGGTACGTTCGGTGCGGCGGTCCAGGTGACGGGCGGCTGGGAGTTCACGCAGACCGCGGCCGCGGACTTCGACGGTGACGGCAAGGCGGACCTGGTCGCCCGCGACGCCTCCGGGAACCTGAAGATCTGGGCCGGTCACGGTGACGGTACGTTCGGCTCGGCCGCGCAGCTGAGTTCCGGCTGGGACTGAAGATGTGGACGCACAACGCCGGCGGCTACTTCAACGCCCCCGTGCAGGTGACGGGCGGCTGGGACTTCACGCAGACGGTGGCGGCGGACTTCGACGGCAACGGCAAGGCCGACCTGATCGCCCGTGACGACAACACCGGCAACCTCAACATCTGGGCCGGTCACGGCGACACCACCTTCGGCGCCGCCGCCAAGCTCACCGGCGGCTGGTAACCCCCGCCCCACGCTGCCGCCCGGGAGCACCCACCCGGGCGGCGGCCCCGAGACAGCCCGATCCCACCCCATCTCTGCCTTCAAGGGGATTTCCAGCATGTCGCTCCGACCCTTCTCCTCCCGCATGGCCGTCGCGTCCGCCGCCGCGCTCGCCGCCTGCACCACCGTCCTCGGCCTCGTCGCCACGGCCGGCACCGCTCAGGCCGCCGCCGTCAGTACCTGGGACAAGGTCGCCCAGTGCGAGTCCGGCGGGAACTGGGCCATCAACACGGGCAACGGCTTCTACGGCGGAGTGCAGTTCACGCAGTCCACCTGGCAGGCCTTCGGGGGCACCACGTACGCCGCCCGGGCCGATCTGGCCACGAAGAAGCAGCAGATCCTGATAGCCGAGAAGGTCCTGAAGGTCCAGGGCCAGGGCGCCTGGCCGAACTGCGGGCCGGCGGCCGGTCTCGGGGCGGACCACGCCGATCCGTACCCCGAGGACAGCCTGCCCGCCCCGGTCAACTCCCAGACGGCCGGTGCCGATTTCAACGGTGACGGTCAGGCGGACATCATCGCCCGCGACGGCTCCGGCAACCTGAAGATGTGGACCCACAACGCTGGCGGCTACTTCAACGCCCCGGTGCAGGTGACGGGCGGCTGGAACTTCACGCAGACGGTGGCGGCGGACTTCGATGGTGACGGCAAGGCCGACCTGATCGCCCGTGACGCCTCCGGCAACCTGAAGCTCTGGAACGGCCGTGGCGACGGTACGTTCGGCGCGGGCGTCACGGTGACGGGCGGCTGGAACTTCACGCAGACGGTGGCGGCGGACTTCGACGGCGACGGCAAGGCCGACCTGGTCGCCCGCGACGCCTCCGGGAACCTGAAGATCTGGGCCGGTCACGGTGACGGTACGTTCGGCTCGGCCGCGCAGCTGAGTTCCGGCTGGGACGCCGACTTCAACGGCGACCACCAGGCCGACCTCATCGCCCGCGACGGCTCCGGCAACCTCAAGATGTGGACGCACAACGCCGGCGGGTACTTCAACGCCCCGGTCGCCGTCACCGGCGGCTGGGACTTCACCCAGACGACCGCGGCCGACTTCGACGGCAACGGCAAGGCCGACCTCATCGGCCGCGACACCGCCACCGGCAACCTCAACATCTGGGCCGGCCACGGCGACACCACCTTCGGCGCCGCCGCCAAGCTCACCGGCGGCTGGTAACCCACCGCCCCAGCCCCCGCCCCCTACCCGCTGCCGCCCGGTGCCACGACGCCCGGGCGGCAGTGCCGTCCCCGACCCGAGGAACCCTCCGATGTCCTTCCCGAGACGCACACTCCGCCGGATGCGGACCACGGCCGTGCCGCTGGTCCTCTCCCTGGCCGCCGGCGGGCTGGTCACCGCCACCACCGCCCCCGCGCACGCCGCGACGTACGGCACCGTGCGCGAGGCGTTCAACAACACGGCGATCAGCCCGGACGGCGAACCCGGCGCGGCCGACTTCGACGCCGCGGGGCGCAGCCTGTCGGCCACCGACCTGGACAGGGCCGGCTGGCTGCGGGGCACGCGCGTCACGCTCAACGGAACGACCTACACGCGGGCGGACGTCGCCCCCGGCCGGCCGGACAACGTGCTGGCGACGGGCCAGACCCTCGCCGTACGGGGCTCCGGCAACGCCCTCGGGTTTCTGGCCTCGGCGACCTCCGGCTCCGTCGCCGCTCCCGTCACCGTGACCTACGGCGACGGCACTTCGGCGCAGCAGACCCTGGAGGTCGGCGACTGGAGCGCGGGAGGGACGGCGACCGCAGCGCTCAGCCTGGACCACCGGAACACCGCATCCGGACAGCAGGCGGGCCCGGCCCGCCTCTACGCGGTCACCGTGCCCCTCGATCCGGGGAAGACCGTCACGTCGGTGACGCTGCCGAAGACCGGCAGCGCCGCCGCCCCGGGAACCCCGGCCCCGGCCGCGGCCCTGCACGTGTTCGACATCGCGGTACGCAGCACGCCCGCGGCTCCGGGCGGAAAGTTCTGGGCGGGCAGCTGGGGCGCGGCCTTCGGCTCGGCCCCGCAGACGGCCCCGCAGGGCTGGTCCCAGCAGACCCTGCGCATGGTCGTGAACCCGCACACCAGCGGCGGCACGGCGCGCGTCCGGTTCGCCAACACCTTCTCGCCGCAGCCGATCCGGCTCGGCCACGTGACCGTGGCCGCCCAGGCCCAGGCGGGCGGCGCGGCCGCAGCGCAGGCACCCGTCTCCCTGACGTTCGGGGGCGGCCAGGAGACGACCCTCCCGGCCGGCGGCGAGATCTACAGCGACCCCGTCACCTTCCCCGTGACCGCCGGGAAGAACCTCCTGGTCAGCATCTACCTCCCCGACCCGGTCACCGTCGTCCCCACGCACGACTACGCCCTGACGACCTCCTTCATCAGCGGCCGCCAGGCGGGCGACCACACCGCGGACACCGGCGCGACCGCCTTCCCGGGCACCCTCCCGAACTGGGCCCTGGTCAGCGGTGTCGACGTCGCCGCGGCCGAGAACATCGGAACGGTCGTCGCCCTGGGCGACTCCCAGACCGACGGGGCGCACTCCACCCCGGACAAGAACCAGCGCTGGCCCGACCACTACGCGGCGGCCCTGAACGGCACCTCCCAGACGGCCGGCGTCGTCAATTCCGGCATCAGCGCGAACCGTCTGCTGAGCGACCGCGCAGACGCCGCGGGACCCGGCGCACTGAGCAGGCTGGACCGCGACGTCTTCGCCCAGAGCAACGTCCGTACGCTCGTCCTCTACGAAGGCATCAACGACCTCGCCCACGACAGCGCGTCCGCGGAGTCGGTGAAGGACGCCATCCGCCGCATCTGCGCCCAGGCGAAGGCGCGCGGCATCCGCGTGGTCGTCGCCACCATCCCGGCCTTCGGCGGCTACTCGGCCTACAGCGATGCCAAGGAGAACGCCCGCCAGCAGGTCAACGCCTTCATCAGGACGATGACCGAGGCCGACGCCCGCACCGACTTCGACCTCGCCACCCGGGACCCCGACATGCCCTCGCAGCTCCTCGCCGGGACGCTGAAGCCGGGCGGCGACGACCATCTCCACTTCGGCGACGCGGGCACCAAGGTCCTCGCCGACACCCTGCTCCGGGGGACCGACGGCCCCAGCGTGAACATGTCCCAGACCGCGGCGGCGGACTTCAACGGGGACGGGGTCCAGGACCTCGTCGCGCGACAGGACTCCACGGGCATCCTCAAGATGTGGCTCGGGCGCGGCAACGGCACCTTCGCCTCCGCCGCCGACGTGACCGGCGGCTGGCGCCCGTTCTCCCAGACCGTGGCGGCGGACTTCACCGGCGACGGCAAGGCCGACCTGATCGCCCGTGACGCCTCCGGCAACCTGAAGCTCTGGAACGGCCGCGGTGACGGTACGTTCGGCGCGGGCGTCACGGTGACGGGCGGCTGGGACTTCACCCAGACCGCGGCCGCCGACTTCGACGGCGACGGCAAGGCCGACCTGATCGCCCGCGACACCTCCGGGAACCTGAAGATCTGGGCCGGTCACGGCAACGGCACCTTCGGCTCCGCCGCGCAGCTGAGTTCCGGCTGGGACTTCACCCAGACCGCCGCGGCCGACTTCAACGGCGACCACCAGGCCGACATCATCGCCCGCGACGGCTCCGGCACCGTGGCGGCCGACTTCACCGGCGACGGCAGGACCGACCTGATCGCCCGCGACGACACCACAGGCGACCTCCGCAGCTGGGCCGGCCACGCAGACACCTCCTTCGCGAGCCCCACCACCCTGACGGGCGGCTGGTGACCGACCAAAAGGACACGCGCTGGCCAGGAGACCCCGGCCGGCTGCTCCCACGGGGCAGCCGGGCCCTGGTCAGATCGTGACCGGGCCGTGGGCGGTGGCGAACTCGACCGAGACCAGGCCCGGTTCCTCATCCTCGGCCCAGGTGACGTCGATCTGGTCGAGGGGGTGGTCGGCCGGTTCGCCGAGGAATTCGGCGATGGAGGCGGCGTCGCCGGCGATGGAGACCCCGTGGATGGTGGTGGACGTGCGCGGGTCGGCGCTCGGGCGCTCCTCATGGGGGACCAACCACTGCAGGAAGTAGGGCAGCTGCGGGTCCTCCAGCAGTTCCAGCAGGCCGATCTGCTTCCACCTCAGGTCGAACCCGTCGGGGCGGACACGGTGGCCCTCGGCCGAGGTGCGGCCGAGGCGGGCCTCGACCGGGGCGATGTCGTCGACCGAGACCACCCAACCGAGCCAGCCGCCGCCCTCGGCGGCGCGGCGCGCGACCGCCCGGCCGAAGGGTGCGCGGTCGGCGGCGGGGTGGTCGAGCGTGGTGACGACCTCGACGTAGGTGCCGCCGCTCAGCGGGAGAATGAAATTGCGGGTGCCGAATCGCGGGTGCACGCCGCCGTCGACGAACCCGGCGCCCAGGGCGGATCCGATCCACTGGACGGTCGAGACGAAGCTGTCGCGGGCCACCGCATAGGACACGTGATCAAGTCGCACCGCGCCATCATCACCCGACAACCCGCACACATCCCGACGCCACGCCCGCCGCCCCGGCCGCGTCCGCCGTGGACTCAGCCGTGGAGCGGATCGATCACCGTCATCCCGGCGGGGGAGGCCCGGTCGAAGCCGGGCAGCGGCGCTGCCGCCCCGTCGAGGCCCACGACCCGCTCGATCAGCCGCTGCGGGGCGAGCGCTGCTGACGCAGGATTTCCATCCGGCATGCAGCACCATGCGCACCGCACTTCCAAGAGACGGGCTCTGAGCTTGCCGTTCAACGTCTCCGCTGGGGAGTCAACGGTGCTGGGGCAGCGATCGACGTAGGTCTATCCCCAACAGCGCCCTACCCACCATCCGTCGTCGGGCGAGGCGAAGGGGTCGGGCCAGGTTTTGGCGATGTAGAGGTCGTCGAGCGGTTTCACCAGACGCCGTAGTTCACGCGCCGCCTGTGGTGGAAGAGCGTGCATTGCCGCTTCCAGAAGTCCTCGCTCGTCGGTCGTGTAGAAGGGGTTGCACAAGGGACAACCACAACCGCCGGAGAGAGCACGGCTGGGGCGGTGGGCTGTTCGTGACCACTCCTGTAGGGCCTGGGCTATCGCCCCAGGCCAGAGCCGATCGTGTTCGAGGCGGGAAACCGCTCCGGCAAGCTTGCCGGAGCCACGCGGCAACCCAGGCGTTGGTGTTTCATGCGTCTGCCGCCTCGGGTGACGTCCGGCGGCGCGGACTTGGGACGGCCGATTACGCGGCATCGTCCTTTCTGAGCTTGTTGTTCACGGGGCCAGCATGCCAGATCCGGGGACGGCTTCGCGCCCCGGATCAGGCGTCGGACGGGTCGTCTCGCCAGTGCCCCGGGGCTTGGTTCCTTGCTTGTGGTGCGCGGGTCGGGTGTAGGACTCGCCGGTGGCGAGGACTCGTCCGACGTCGCAGCGGGTGGCGGGTTGTCGGTTCTTCGAGCCAAGCGGGCGCGCCGGGGCAGGGCCGGCCCGGGTCGGTGCCCGGCTGGCCCTACTCGATCGTCGCCGCCCTGGAGACCGGCCGGACCTCGTGGACCGCGTTGCTGGACACGATCCGGCTGGAGCCCGGCGCAGACTTCGCCGCGGTCACCGCTGGCCAGGTCCGCGACGTCGTCCAACGCCTCATGGACGCCGGCCAGTGGCAGGCAGGGCCTCGATCAGGGCGTCGCTCCGCGCGGTCAGGCACGCGAATGGCAAGCCAAAAGCGTGTCCCGTATGGCCGTGATCCGCGTCTGGCGTTGCCGTTGTCCCGTCCGGCTGGACGTTCTCCCTGGCACGCTTGGTCTTGGGGGTCCGGCTGCCCTGGCACTTCACCACCGGGAGCGGCCGCTTGTTACGCCTTCCGGCCATGCGAGCCCTCTTCCCAGGATCCTTCGACCCGGTCACTCAAGGGCACCAGGACGTACTCCGGGGCGCTGCCCTCCTGTTCGACGCGGACAAGACGGGCCGCTTCCCCATCGCGGAACGGCTGGACCGGCTCCGCGCGGCGGCAACTGACCTGAGCAACGTCACGGTCGACGCGCACACGGGCGGCCTGCTGGTCGACTACTGCCGCCGAGTCGGGATCGACGTCGTCGTCCGCGGAGTCCGCGGCGTTCCCGACCTGGACTACGAAATGCCGATGGCCCGCATGAACCACGAACTGGCCGGAGTCGAAACGTTCTTCATCGCCGCGGACCCCGCCCTGGCCCACATCTCCTCCACCCTCGTCACCGCGATGAGCCAACAGCAGCGTGTCCCCGAACGATGACGCGAGGGTGAACCGGAGTGCCGAGTCGGTTCGCACCCGGGCCAGCCAGAGGAACCCGCAGGCGGCGAGGAGGAAGCCGCCGCCCATGACGTACGCGCGGTCCACGCAGTCGCAGCGCTCATCGGGTGATCCAGAGGCCAAGACGCAGCTGCGCGCCCTGCGAATCTGCCGTACCCCTGTAACGCCTTTCGGGGACCGGGAGGAAGGCGCCGGAAGGTAGTGACTTTAACGCGGCTTTCCCATGAGAGAACCTATTTCACGTGAGCGGCGGTCGGAACGGAAAAGAAACCACCGGCCACCGGAAACCTGAAGAAGGAATGGGGAAATTCCATGAGCAACATCTCTGACAACGAGCTCGTCCGCGTCGACACCATCGTCGAGGACCTGCGCGCCCTGGACGCCACCGAGACGGGCCAGGAGGCCCTCTCGATGACCCAGGCGCTCGCCAGCCCGGGTGAGCACGGCGAGTTCTGATCTCAGGTCAGCAAGCCGCGTGCCGGGGTCAGCGTCAAGCTGACCCCGGCACGGCCGTCTCACCGTCAGTGAAGGGTTGTATGCCATGGGGCTGAGCAGCGCGGAGCACCCGTTGCTCGCGCGGTACGCGGAAGTCCGCTCAGAGGTTTCCGCGCAGTACGGACCCGACTCGCAGGCCGTCGTCTTCATCCTGTACGAAGAATTGCTGTCCCTGCGGACCGTACTCGCCCAGGATCGTTCGAACCGTCAGATCGCGGAACGCGTCCGCGATGTGAGCGTGGAAATTCAGCGTCGTTATGACATCGGTGGAATGGTCGACAAGGGCCGCCATCATCGGCTGATCAGTGACCGTCCGGTGCTCATCGAGTACGACCGGGCGGTTTTTGACCGTATGTACGGGAATCTGCGCCAGGCCTGCGCTCTGAGGCCGGTGCACGTCACCAGCGCCGCGGTGGCGTTCGACGCCCTGCAGGCGGGTCCCACGCACATCTACGTCGTGGACGACTCCTATCGCCTGCTGGTGTGGCCCGAGCCGTTCACGCTGGCGGAAATGGTCTTCGGCCGGACTCCCGACCGGCGCGTGGGCGGTACGCGGGTGGTGCATCCGATGCTGGTTCCGGAGCGGCTGCGCGTGCGCGCGGCCGGAGAGCTGTCCATCGTGGGCGGACCGGACGACTGCATGGTCATCGCCAATATGAAATCGGGGCATTTCAGGCCTCCGCCGTCCTGTGCGGATGTCCTGCGTGACGTCCTGCGCGGCGTCTTCCCCCTGACCGACGAGGACATCGACGTCTTCACGGTCCCGCAGCCGCGGGCCTGATCCGACCGGCCCCGGCCCCACCCACACGCTTGGAGAACAGTCATGCCCGAGACACCTGCGCCGGCGGGAGAAGCCCGGGACCCGTCACGTGGCCGAGGGCCATCATCCACCCGCGGCGCGACCGCCTCGGTGGGGGTCGAGCATGAGTGCAAGTGGGACCTCACGCGCGAGGAATACGACGCGATCGACGAACCCGAGAGGTTCTTCGAGGGGAGCGTCCTGTCGACGTCGCTCACCGCGCTGCGCCCGCCCCTGACGTTCGTGTCGTCCACCCTCTACGTGGACGACGCGCACCGCTCCCTGATCGGGGCCGGCCACTCCCTGGGCGTGGTCGTCAACGTGGGCAGCGCGTCGGACGTGTGCTGGATGACCTTCAAGCAGGCGGTGCGGCGGCACGCCTGGCGCGACGGGCTGGAACTGGCCGAGCGCCTGGCCCCGGCGCAGGTGTCGGAGGCGATCAACGATCCGGGGCTGCTGCCCGTCGGACACGTACGCGACTGCCGGCTGGCGGAGGGGGACCTGGCTCCGGTGGCCATCGCCAGCCAGAAGCGGGTCAAGGGCCTGGGCCGCGACGCCCACGGCATCGAGGTCGCGTACAGCCTGGACCTGGTCACGTTCCGCGCCCCGGCCGACGGTTGCCCGCCGGTCGGGACGTACGCGTGCGTGGAGGTGGAGGTCAACTCCTCCGCCCCCCGTGCGCTGCGGCTGCTCGAGGAGCTCGCCGACGGGATGGACCGGTGGCTGGGCCGTCCGCGGGCCGAGCGCACCAAAGCCCAGCACGCCCTTGCGGCGGTGGAGGGCGGCGGCCGGGCCCTGGGGCGTGTCGCGTGAGCGCGTCCGGGTCGCGGAGCGAGGCAGCCGGTACGCCGCGGGGCGAGGCGGCTCGTACGTCGCGGGGCGAGGCATCCCGTACGTCGAAGGCCGAGGCGGTCCGTACGCCGCTGGGCGGGGTGTTCTGGACGTTGTGGGCCGGGCGGAGCCTGTCGACGCTGGGCGGATACCTCCAGTTCCTGGCCCTGCCGCTGTGGGTGCAGCAGACCACGGGGTCCTCCCCGGCCGGTGTGCTGGCCTTCGTGGTGTTCCATCTGCCGAAGGTCGTGGTGTCGCCGTTCGCGGGACTCATAGCCGACCGGCTCGACCGGCGGGGCGTGGCCATCGCCACGGACGTGGCCTCCGCGTTGGTCACGGTGGCCATGGCCGCCGCCGCCGCGGGCCGCCACGTGGTCACCGTGGTCGTGCTCCTCGGAGTGCTCCAGGTACTGGCGGCCGTACGGGTGCCGGCGCTGTCGAGCATCCTGCCCGACGCGATTCCCGCGGGCCGGCTGATGGCAGCCAACTCCTTGCTGGACGCCGCCACCGGAGCGGCGATGACCCTGGGGCCGCTGCTGGGTACGGCGATGCTCACCGGCTGGGGCATCGAGTGGGTGCTGCTGCTGAACGGGCTGACCTTCATCGTGGCCGCCCTGTGCCTCGTACCGCTTTCGCCCACGCCGGCGGACGGCCGCACCACGCAGACCGGAGTCGCCGCGCTGGCCGGCGGTCTGCGTGCGCTGTGGGGCGACCGGATCGTGCGGTACGCGGTGGCGGCGGAGAGCGTGATGTACCTGTGCGTGGGAGCGGCCACCGAGCAACTGGCCATCTGGCTCGGGCAGGTGCACGCGGCGAGCGCCGAGCGCCTGATCGGTGCGTTCGGAGTGGGCTGCGGTCTGGGATGGCTCGCGGTCACCGTGGTGCTGGGACGGGCACGGGAGTCCGTGGCCCCGACCCGGATGCTGTGGTGGAGCGCGCTGGCGGCGGCTCCGGTGAGTGCGGCCGCGGTGTTCCTCCTGCGCGGCGGCTCGGGCGTGCTGCCGGCGGCTGCGGCCGGGCTGTTGGTGAGCGTGCACCAGTTCCTTTACGGGCTCGGGCCGGTGATGGTGTGCCAGCAGCGGGCCGCGAACAGCCATCGGGGACGGGTCCTGGCCTTCCGCCGCATGGCGACGACGCTGAGCCAGCTGACGTCGCTGGCCGCGGGAGCACTGCTCGCCGGATGGCTCGACCTGGGGTCGGTCCTCCTCGTCTGCGGCGTCCTCGCCACGGCCACGACCGCGCCGCTGGCGCGCCTGGCCTACCGGACCGAGCGGACCGAGTGGACCGAGCGGGCGCAGCAGGAGCAGCGGGCGGAGCAGCAGCGGACGCAGCAGGAAGAGCGGGCGGAGCGCGCGGAGCAGGTCGAGCAGGCCGCTGTGGCAGCGGCCCCGCATGAGGTACCGGCCGCCCCCGCACCCTCCCCGGCGGGCATCCGATGACGGCGGAGCGCCCCGGCCACGCCGTCATCGTCGATCTTCCGCGGGGCCACGAAGACGACGCCCCCGACCTGCGCGGACTCGCCGCACTGGCGGCGCGCGTGTTGGCGGACCCCAGCCGTCCCGGGGCGGCCCGGCTGGCCGCGGACCGCGGTTGGCGCACCCGGCACCAGCTCGAAGCGCGTGCTTCGTCCTTCGCCTTCTGGTCCGTGGACGACGACGTGCTGGAGGCCGGTGCCGCGCTGGCCGCCGGAGCCCGCCGGTGGACGCGGGCGGACACCGAGCGCCTCGCCCGGTCCCGCGCCGCCCAGCGCGTACTCGCCGGGCAGCGGGCCGGGCAGGTCCTCACGCAGCTCAACCAAGCCTCCCACCAGGCAGCCTGGGGCTGGACGCCTCCTTCACCGCTGGGCGGGGCGGAGACCATCGAGAACCTGTCGGGGGAGGTGGTGCGCGAGGAACTGGCCCGCCTGGGCTCGGCCCTCCGCGTCCACAGCGCACCCCCGTACGGCGGCCCTCCCGGTCCGCGACCCGACGGGCCCGCCCTGCCGGCCGCCGGCCGGCGAGCAGCACCCGCGGCCGATGACCGCCTGTGGCAGGGCGGCGTCGTGCACGTGCGGACCACGGCCGAATCGGCGCGCCTGTCCGTACGGCTCCCCTGTCACAGCGACCGGCCCGGAGCCCTGGAAGTGCTCGTGGAGGTACTCGGCTCGGGTCCCGAGGGACGCCTGCACCAGGCCCTGCGCGGTGAGCGGGGGATCGCCTACGGGTTCTCCGCCGGGCACTGGTCCCAGGACAGCACCAACAGCGTCGCGGCCACCGCGTTCGTGCGTGCCCCGGACGTGGCGGACACCGTCCGGATCCTCCTGGACGCCGTGGGCGGCCTCCTCGAGAGTCCGCCGGGGGAGCGGGAGTTCGAGGCGGCCCGGCAGCGGTGCCTGGCCAGACTCCTCACCTCACTGGACGATCCCTTCGCCGCGGCCGACGAGGTGCGGCGCGCCGCCCGCGGCCAGACACCGGTCGACGAACTGATGCGGTCCGTCGCCGCCCTGACCTCGTTGGAGGGCCTGCGCGCCGTGCCCGGGCGGCGTCCGGCCGTTGCGGTCGTCGGGCCCGATCCGTGCGGCCGCGCGGTGGAAGAAGCACTCAGGAGTCACGGATGACCCAGACGAGCAGCCCGCCCGACGGCCTGCCCGACGCTCTGTCCGACGGCCCGTCCGACAACCCGACCGGGCCGGGGCACGAGGTGCGCGTGGCGGGGCTGCGCGTGCGCCTGGTGCCCATGCCCTGGGCCCGGTCGGTCGGCGGCTGCCTGGCCGTGGCCTGCGGATCCCGTGATGACGCCCCGGGCACGGCGTCCACCGCCCATCTGGCCGAGCACGTACGGGCGATCGCGGGCACCGGAGCTGCGCGGCAGACCGTACCGGTCTTCGCCCAGACCGACATCGCCCGTACGCTCTTCCGCGCCACCGCCGCGCCCCACGGAGCAGCCGACCTCGCGGCCCGGCTGGTCGACGTCCTCGGTGACGCGACCGTCGACGAACGGCTCCTGGAGTCCGAACGCATGGCCGTGGAGCTGGAGACCGCGCGCATGGACTCCGGCCCGCTGCTGCGCGCGGGCGGCCTCTTCGCCGCGGCCGCCTGCGACGAACCGGGCATGGACGCGGTCGCCCGTACGCGGCGCGCCGACATCCCCGCCGTGACGCACCGCGAGGTGGCCGACCTGGTCGCCTGGGGCTATCGGCCGGGCCGCGCCGTCCTGTCCGTGGCCGGTCCCCCCGAGGCTCTCGAAACCGTGGCCGAGACGGTGGAGCGCCGCTTGCACCGCCTCGCCGAGGGGACCGGCCCGGATGCGGCCGAGTCCCACCGGGTGCTCACCCGGGCGCCACGGATGTGCCTGCCCGCACTCGACGGCCTGGTCGCGGTCACCCTCACGCGTCCCCGCCAGGACGAGGGTCTGTGGGCGCGTGCCCTGCTCAGCGACCCGGGACCGGTGGTGGCCGCGGGCGTACGGGCCGGAGTGCCGCTGGTGGGCAGGACCACAGTGGAGAACGCGCACCAGGCCGTGGACGTCCTGTGCTGGAAGCCGGCCCCGCGAAGCCGGGCCGCTCTCACCGAACGGCTGCGCGCGGCCTGCGCGGCGGCGGAGGTGGACCAGGACGTGCTCACGCGCGTGGCCCGCGAAGCCCGCCAGGAACGTGCCTTCGCCGGCTTCACGCCGATGGCACGGGCCCTGAGGGCCGCGCTCGCGGATTCCGCCGCGCCCGCCGCGCCCGCCGCCACCTCCGCGCCCCCCACCGCCGCCGGTGCGCTCCGGCTGTCGGTGTGGCACGTGGCCGGCGGAGTGCCCGTCGAGGCCGGCTGAACCCGCACCCCGTCGCCGCCGCCCGGCACTGCGGCCGCCCGGCGGAGTTCCGGTACCCGGGTGCTGGTACCCGCGGCCCGGGTCACGCGATGTCGTGGCTTTCGGGCGGCGGCGATCCCGAAGGAGGCTGGACGGCGTCCAGCCTCCTTCGTCCTCCCCGTCCAGAAGAGGAACCACCTGATGCACGACACCACCACGGCCGAACTGCAGCGGGTTGACTCGCTCGTCGAGACCCTGCGCGCCCTCGACGCGACCGACGCGGGCAAGGAGGCGCTCGCGATGGCGCAGGCGCTCACCAGCCCCCTCGACGACGAGGTCGACCTCGACCTCCACCTCGACGTCGACCTCGACTGACGTCCCGGGCCGGCGGCACCGGCAGCGCCCGCTCCGCCACTCGGCTCGCACATCCCACCACGACGGAAAGGTACGGTCATGGATCTCCGCTTCGTCCAGGACCTGGCACGGACACTGCACCGCCCGGACCAGCGGACGCTCGGCTCGCACTTCACCCGCGCCGAGCTGCCCGGCTGGGGTGAGCGCCTGCTGACTCCGACCGGGCTGCTCGACCTGCTGACCTATCGGACGTTCTCCCGCCCGGGTCAGGTTCTGTGCCTGAGCAAGGGCGTGTTCCTCCCGCCCCGCGACTACATGGTCGCCCGTACCACGCGCGGCGACGAGCACGAGATGATCGACACGCACCGCCTCGGAGCCCTGCTCAAGGAGGGGTGCCAGATCGTGGTCGGCGGTCTGGAGAAGATCGACCCCCGCTTCGACCTCGCCTGCCGCGCCCTGCAGTGGCTGACGGGGGCCAAGGTATACGCCACCGCCTTCCTGGCGACCGGAGACGCGGGCGGCTTCAACCTCCACGTCGACACGTCCGACTCGGTGATCCTCCAACTGGCGGGCACCAAGAGCTGGGAGGTGCGCGGCGAGACGCTCAAGGCGCCGCTGAACGAAGTCCGCCGCACCGCGACTCCCAGCGAGGAAGTCCTGTGGCGCGGCTCCCTCGAGGCCGGTGACCTGATGTGCGTGCCGCGCGGCTACTGGCACACCGCCACCCGCACCGACCAGGCACCCGGCGGGTACTCCCTCCACGTCACCTTCGGGATCGTGGAACGCACGGGCATGGACTGGCTGCGCGCCTTGACCGAGCGGGCCAACCACGTCGAGCTGTTCCGCCGCGACGTGTCCCGGGAGACCGATCCCCGCGACTACGTCCGCCTCCTGACCGCGCTGGCCGAGCAGTACCCGCCGGCCGCGTTCGCGCAGGCGCAGCCGATGTTCCTGGACCGCGGCGGTCTCGGGCTGCGGGAGAACCAACGCGTGATCACCCGGGGAGTGTTCGGGCCGGCCACCGCCGTCGCCTGCCTCACCGAGTTCCGGCCGCAGGTGGCGGCCGCCGGTGACACGGTCACCGTCACCTCGGCGGGACGGACCCTCACCTTCCCCGCACAGGCCCGCCCCGCTCTGGACGCCCTGCTGTCCGGGCTCCCGGTCCAGGTCGCCGCCCTCGGCGCACGGACGGGCCTCGACGTCGCGGCGTACGCGCAGACCCTCCTCGACGCCGGCCTGTGCGTCGAGGTGACCGACGCGCTGGCCTCGGCCTACTCCGCGCTCTCCTGAACGGGCTCCCTCCGCGCTGACGCGCGCAGCACCACGGCCGGCCGGTTGTCCTACGACAACCGGCCGGCCGCATGTGCTGGCGCCGCATGCCGTGGCCGCATGCCGTGGCCGCATGGCGTGCCCGCATGGCGTGGCCGCATACCGCGGCCGCATGGCGTGCCCGGATGCGGGCCACTGCGGCCGCCGCCCGGTCGGGGCTTTCAGCATGCTTCAGCTCCCTAAAGTCCATTTCGTCCACCCGGTTTCAAGCTGCCATTGCAACTTGGTGAGGCACCGGATCCGTTGCATGCGCCTCGGGCGGCCCGGCAGGCTTCAGTTGTAGCCGAACAACACGTTGACCTGCGAAAACTCCCCGCCCCAGGAGGCACCATGACGGACATCGCGCCCGCCCTCACCGGCCGCGAACGGCAAGTCCTGTGCATGCTCAGCTCCGGCGACACCGTCTCTTCCATCGCCCGTCAGCTCAGCCTGAGCCCGCACACGGTCGACACGTACCTGCGCCGGCTCCGTACGAAGACCCGTACGGCCAACCGCACCCAGCTGACGGTCTTCGCCGTCCAGAACGGGTACGTGGGCCAGCCGGTGCACGGCGCCCCGGTCCGGAACGTCGAGCAGGGGCGCGAGGTCCGCTCACGCTTGATCTGAAACGCCGCAGACGACAGTGCTGCCCGGCCGGCCCGGCCGGCGTGCAGCCACCCCGAAACCCAGGGCCCCGCACGCTTCCCGTTGCGGGGCCCTGGCGTTTCCGGCCCCGCCCGGCCGCACTCCTACCGCGTCCTGCCGCGCCGTCGCCCCTGCGCGGCGACCGCCGCCGCGCGACGCGGCTCACGTACCGCACCGCACCGCACCGAACCGAACCGCACCGCACCTGTAAGGCCGCAGCATGCCCCTCCCTCCTCCTGCCGGCGGACTTCGATCCGGCCGGCACTCCACACCACTCGCCCCCGCCACCCGGGACTCCGGGCCCGTCCTGCGGCTGCCGCCGAACAACCCCTTCCAGCTTTCGAAGCCGATGCGCGCACGCCTACTGGCCGCGGTGCGGGCCCTGGTGACGGATCCCGCGCTGGTGTCCCTGTCCGACGGCGCCCGGCTGGCCTGTGTCGTGCTGACCGCGAAGGCGAACATCGCCAACGGGTGCCGGACGACCACATGGGCGGCAGAGCTGGGCAAGTGGCTGGGAGTGTCCCAGTCGCAGACGGCGCACACCGTGCTCCCCCAACTGCGCCGGGCCGGCGCCCTCGCCACCAGGCCCATGACGAACGCGACCGGGCAGACGACCGGGCTGGAGTGCTGGATCATCCCCTTCTACCGGGCCCGGACGGCCGGAGACCCGCGCCACCCCCTCACCCTGTCGCGGGTGGAGCTCGTCGTACTGCTGCGCCTGGTCGAGGCGCTCTTCGGACCGGGATGGACCCACCGGGACGGGTCGGTCACCCCCGCCGGGCTGCTCGCGGGCCGTACGGGCCGCGGGGCCGCGACGGACCGGCTCGGGCTGCTGCTCATGGTGCTCTCCTCGAACACGGAGGGCTGGCTGCGACTGTGCCCGGGGAAGGTGGACCCCGCCCGCGGGCGGCCGGCGGCAACGGTCGCCCGGCTTCTCGGCTGCTCCCCGGCGGCGGGAGCGAAGGTGCTCAAGCGGCTGGCGGAACACGGCCCCGTCCAAGTCGAACGACGCCCGACCGCTTCGGGGCTGCACGCCCGCAGCCGGGTGCGGCTGGTGCCGGTCGGCGAGGCGCACCGCCGGGCCGCCGCGGCCCGCGGGTCCGCCCGTGAGAACCGTGAGGAGGGCAAGGACGCCGAGGGCGGCAAGAACCGTGAAGGCCGGATCGCGGCGGACCGTTTCCTCGCCTCCCCAGACCTCGCCCCTCCTGCATCCGGTGATCACGTGACGAGCGGTGACACCCGAGCCCTTGCGGGGCCCGGCCGCTCGGGCACGTACGGGGGAGACGCACTCGGCGCCGCAGGCCGCCCCGCAACTGCACACCACCACGCTCTCCACGCTCGTGGGGTCACTCCCGTCGGCCATCCCGTCCGTGATCTGTGCTTGTCCGGCGAAGGCCGTCCGGGGCCAGGTGGTCTTCCGGAGCGCGCGGGCGGCCGCGAGGAGCCGGCCCCGGCCGGTGGGGCCGCTGCCCGGCCCACGCCGACCGGCACGGAGCACGGCGGCCCGCTGCGCGGGGAGAAGCCGCAGGAGCATCAGGGGGTACCGGTCCCGCTGCCGCCGGCGGACCTGTTGGCCGTGCTCGCTCCGGTCCGGGCGCTGTGGCAGCGCCTCGGCCGCCCGTACGCACGCCGCCTGGTGCAGGCCGCGGCGCGCAGGGAACTCTCGGCGGTGGCCGGCTTCGCGGGCCTGACGGACGCCCCCGCGGTGCTGGCC
This sequence comes from Streptomyces sp. WM6372, assembly GCF_001279655.1. Classification (NCBI taxonomy): domain Bacteria; kingdom Bacillati; phylum Actinomycetota; class Actinomycetes; order Kitasatosporales; family Streptomycetaceae; genus Streptomyces; species Streptomyces sp. WM6372. Next base: position 40,441 of record NZ_LGDB01000217.1, read on the forward strand.
GAGCGGCTGACGCGGCGCCTGGCGGCGCAGGGAGGCCCGGCCGCCGTGACGGACCCGGTGGGCTGGCTGATCGGCCGGGGCTTGCCGCAGCAGCGTGGTTGCGGTGACGTGCGGTGCGACGAGGGTCTTCGGCTGGACGGTGGCACCTGCGCCACCTGTGCCTACCTGCTCGGTGACCGCCGCACCATGCGCCACGCCATCGCGGCCGAGGTCGATGCGCAGATGCCCGGGGTTTCCCCGGACGACCGCTGTACGGAGGTGCGACGCCGCATGCACGCGGCCGTCACCGCCGAGGGCTGGGCCAGAGTGCTCCACCGGGAGCGGGTGGAGGCGGCGCGAGCCGAGCGCCGCGCCGGGGCCGGAGCCACCGCTGTCGTACCGGCACCACCGCTGCCACCGCTGCCACCGCTGCCGCCACGGCCACCGCTGCCGCCACGGCCGCCACTGCCGCCGCTGCCGCCCGCGCCGGCGGTCGTGCCCACCGCCCGCCGTACGGCGGCGGCAGCCCAGCCCGAGGCCGGCGCCCACGTACCCCTCGTCCTGGAGGCGCTGACCCGCGACGAGGTCATCACCTGGCGCGCCCGCGCCGAATACGACCACCACGTCGTCCTGGAGCACATCGAAGCGCACGGCGAGACCTCTGCCCGCCGTCTGTTCACCCACCGGCTCGTCGACCGGATCCAGCGCCTCGCCACCACCAGCCGCTTGGTACTGGGCCACACGACCTGGGGACAAGCCTGAGTGCGCGGCGGTTTCGCCAGGAGTTTCGGGAAGGGACGTCGAGAACCCGCGTGCGGCGTCGCCGCCCGGCTCGCCGCGGGAGCCCGCGGAACGGGTGAGCACCCCGCCGCGGCGAACGGACACAGCCCCGCAGGCGGGTGCCGGCGGGGCTGTGTCCTTCAGTCGCGTACTCAACGGCAAGGCGGGCGTGGCGTACGGAGCCCCGCTCAGGATGCGGGCGGGCGGCGGTAGCGGGCGCGCCCGTGCGGCGCGCGGTGTGCGTCTTCCGGCCGGAGCCGGTGGCCCGGGAGTCCACGGAACGTCCGCACGCTCGAAGCGTTCAGCGGCGCAGGCAGGCGACGTATCCGGGGCCGGCCGGGTCGCGCTCCACGGACTCCAGGGTCCACGGCGACTCGGCGACGGAAGCGGCGAGTTCGTCCGGCGTCGCGAACCAGTAGTCGAACCAGGGCGTCGTCGTCGCCCCGTCCCGCACCCGCAGGCGCAGCTGCCCGGGGGCACGTCCGCGGCGGAGGTTCCAGGCGTGGTATTCGGCGTGGGCGGCGCCGCCGTCACCGGGGTCCATGCCCGTGCCGATCAGCCGTGCGCCGGGACGGGCCACCGCGGCGAGCGCCGTCAGGACCTCGGGTGCCTGTTCGGGGCCGCCCAGGAGGCCGAGGTTGTTGCCGAACAGGGCGATCGTGTCGAACGTTCCGAGCCCCTCGGGCAGGGAGGGCACCGAGCCGATCACCGTGTCGACCCCGCGCCCGCGCGAGACGCGCGCCGCCTCGGGCGACGGTTCCAGCCCCACGACCTCACGGCCGAGGGCCAGCCACGGGACGGAGTGCCGCCCGCCGCCGCTCCCCACGTCGAGGATCCGGCCCGCGGGCTGTTCCCACCCCCAGCGCTCCAGGTCCGACCATTGCCCGGGCTCGGCGAAGTATCGGGAGGCGTCATTGGCCTCGATCAGGCCGTCGTCGCGCTCGATCACCTCCACCGCGGACCAGGGCGCGGCGTCGGCGTCCCAGCAGCGGGCCAGGATGTGGCCGAAGGCGTCATCGATACGGGGTTGTTGAGGGCCGGAGTTCGTGGCCGGATCTGTGTCCATGGCCGTAATCCTGGCAGCCGGACACGGCGACGCGCACGTGCAAATATAGCGGCGCCCGCGCCATCGTGGTGCCTGGCCACGGCTATTCGATACCGGATCGCCCGGGTAATTCTCGTGCGAGATTTTGCCGGTTCATTGCCCTGTGAAAATGAACCGCGGGCGGCGAGGGGTCCTCGTCGCCCGCGGGGCGGCGGCCGCGGCGCCGGGAGGCGCGGCCGCGGCGCGTGCGGCGGTCCGACCGGTGCGGGTCCCGCCCGCTTCGAGGGGCCTCCGGCGAGAGCGGCTGCCCCTTTCGAGCCCCCGGTCGTGGCTGTTCAGATGGGGTATGAGACGTCGTGGCCCCTACTGGAGCTTGGGGTTGACGCCGCCCCAGCCCCAGGAGGTGTCGGTCGGCTCGTCGGCCACGACCACGCGCGTCGACGCGTGGGCGGTCGCCTGGTACGCCTCGACCGCGACCGGCGACAGCAGGGCGGCGACGGAGGCCGCGATGGTCACTATGCGGGCAATGCGCTTCATGGACTTCTCCAAGGGGATGTATTGAGCGAACGCGGTGCGAGGTAACTCTGACGGCTCGCCGTGTTCCTGCTTTCGGAAGAAGTCTTTCCCGGCGCCTATCCTGGCCGCAATTGGTCACCCCCTTCATCAAGGTGCGTGGCAGCAAGGCGAGGAGGGGACATCAATGGACATTAGCCGTGATTACGGTCTATCGGCGGTCCCGGACGGCTGGCGGAAGGCCGACACGGCCGTCTACGGGTGGGTCCTGGAGCAGGGATGTCTGGACGAACCGGTGGTGGCGGCCGCCCTCGGCCTGCGGGAAGAGGAGGTGCGGGAAGCCCTCGCCCGGCTCACCGCCTCCCGGCTGATCCGGAGCGACCCCCAGGACCCGGCGGAGGGCTTCGCCGTCTCGCCCGATGTCGCCCGCGCGGAGCTGGCCGCCTCCGTACGGTCGCGGATCCGCCAGGCCGAGGAGGAGCTCGACCGCGCCCAGAACGAGTTGGACCACTTCTCCGTCGAGTACCTCCGGCACGCCAAGCGCGGCAACGGCCAGTTCCGGCTGATCGCCAACATGCTGGAGGTCCGGGTCGCCCTCACCCAGGCCTCCGAACGGTGTACCGAGGAAGTCCTCTCCAGCCAGCCCGGCGGCGGCAGCCGGGTGGTCGAGGCGATGGGCGAGGCCCTGGCCCGCGACCGGGCGATCCTCGAACGCGGCGTACGGATGCGCACCCTCTACCACCACACCGCGCGCTTTAACGGCCCGAGCCAGGCGTACGTAGCGGCGGCCTCGGAGTTCGGCGCCCAGTACCGGACCGCGCACGAGCTCTTCGGCCGGCTCATCGTCTTCGACCGGGAGCTGGCCTTCATCCCGCTGAACGACGGCTCGCGCGGCGCGGTGGCCATCAGCGAGCCCTCGGTGGCGTCCTACCTCGCCGACGTCTTCGAGCAGACCTGGACGCACGCCACTCCGTTCGCCGACGCGGCCAGCCAGGGCCTCGGCGAGGTCGCCCAGGAGATCGACCGCACCATCCTGCGGCTGCTCGCCGCGGGGCTGAAGGACGAGGCGATCGCCCGCCGTCTCGGCATGTCGCTGCGCACGGCGCGGCGTCACATCGCCGACATCATGGAGCAGTTGGGGGCGGAGAGCCGCTTCCAGGCGGGCGTGGCCGCCGTGCAGCGCGGCCTGCTGGACGCGGAAGAACTGCTCGCCCCCGCGGCGGCCGGTCCCGAACCCGCCGCCCCGTCCACGCGCGCCCTGGCGGCACGTACAGCAGCTCTCCCGCCCGCAGGCGGCAGTGGAACGGCTGCGCCGGGACGCTCCCCGTCCCGGGACCGAGCGTCCAGCCGCCGCCACCCGCGACCTGCCGGACGAGGGTGCGGGCGGAGTCGGGGCCTGCGCTGACCTGCCGCGGCGCGTCCGGCGCGCCTCGGGTGACCCGCACCCCGGCGCCGAGCACGGCGGACAACTCGGCTCCCAGCGCCGCGAGATCGGCGTCGGTCGCGTGCGCGCGGCAGCCCGGGTGGTCGTGGTCGGGCCAGAGGATCCCCGGGCCCCCTCCCCGGTGGACCGAGAGGAAGAGCGCCAGCTCCTCCAGGTGACGGGCTCCGCTGTCACTGGTCTGCACGTGTCTCCTCCTGTCTTGGCTGTACGAAAACTCCCGGCCCGCACGTCGGATCGCGCAGGCCGTACCGCGCAGGCCGTACCGCGCACGCCGCATCCCGGGCCCGCGACCAGACTGGTGCACCGGCAGGGTCCGCAACAGTCACGTGATCCCGGTGCCCCGTGCCCTCTCGCCGGGGTCACATCACACGACTTGTCCGGTCCGTCCCCACCTCGCTTTGCTGCCAGGCACCTTGCTGAGGCCCGCGAGGGGTGGAGGGCGGACACCGCACCGGCCAGGCTGGGTGACGGAGCCAGCACCGTCCCCCTCCCCAGGAGCCCGCCATGCCGCACGACACCGTCCTCCAGCACTCGTTCACCCCGCGCGAGCGCGAGATCCTCTCCCACCTGCCCGACGGCGCCACGTACCAAGCGATCGCCCGCCGGCTGGGGCTGAGCCCGCACACCGTCGACACCTACATCCGGCGGCTGCGCGGCAAGACCGGCACCACCAACCGCACCCAGCTCGCCGTCCTGGCCACCCGGCTCGGCTTCTCCCCGTACGGTCTGGCCCACCACGCCCCGGCAGCCGACGCCCCCGGCCGGGGTGCCGGGCTGTAGCGGGCCGGGGAAGACCGGAAGGCCGGGGAGGGCCGGGGTCAGCGCACCACCGGGAGCAGTCCGAGCCGGTGGCGGCGGGCCGTCTCGGCCGTCCGGACCTTCCCGCTCGTCGTCACCGGAAGACCTCCCGCGGGCAGCAGCACCACCTCCGACACGTACAGCCCGAGCGAGCGCGCCAGCCGCCGCCGGACCTCCGCCGCCGGGTGCGCCTCCGGCCCGGCCGCACCGGCGGTCTCGGCCACCAGGCAGACCCGGTCGGCCTCGGCGTGCGGGACCAGGAAGACCGCGCACCGCCCGGCCCGCAGCCCGGGAACCCCGGCGCACACGGCCTGGACGTCCGCCGGATGGAAGTTCCGCCCCTGGTGCACCAGTACGTCGTCCGCCCGCCCGACCACGAACAGCTGGCCCCGGTGCAGGAACCCGAGGTCGCCGGTCCGGTGCCAGTCCGGGGCGCGCCGCCCGGGCCAGTAGCCGGTGAACAGCTGTGGCCCGCGGATGAAGACCTCTCCCACCCGCCCCGGCCCGGCGGCGCGGACCCGCACCTCCGTCCCGGGCACCGGGACGCCGCTGGAGAGCAGCCGGACGGCCGCCTCCCCGGGCCGGGCGGGTGCCACGGTGCCCCGCGCGTACAGCTCCCGGTCGACCTGGAGGGTCACCGGCGGCACGGCGGGCGTGCAGGCGGTGACGGTCAGGGTGGCCTCCGCCATTCCGTACGAGGGGCAGAGCGTTCCGGGGCGCAGGCCCGCCGGGGCGAACCGGGCCGCGAACCGCTCGGCCGTGGCCGCCCGCACCACCTCGCCCGCGTTGCGGGCCACCCGCCAGGACGACAGATCGAATCCGAGCAGCTCCTCCGCCGGGATCCGGCGCAGGCACAGCTCGTACCCGAAGTCCGGTGCGCTGGAGAGCGTGCCGCGGTGCGCGGTGACGGCGGCGAGCCAGGAGCCCGGCGAGCGGACGAACTCGCGCGGGGTCAGCAGGACGGAGCGGTACCCGCCGAAGAGCGGTCGCAGCACGCCGGTGACGAGCCCCATGTCGTGGTGGAGCGGCACCCAGGTGACCGCGACGTCCGTCGGGCGCTCCCGGTACACCCGGGCCGCCTGCGCGCAACTCGCGAGCACCGCCTCGTGGGTGACGCTGACGCCCTTGGGGCGGCCGGTCGAGCCGGAGGTGTACTGGAGGAAGGCGAATTCCGTACGGGCTCGCGCCACCGGTCCGTACGAGGGGCCCTCGGCCAGTTCCTCCCAGGCCAGGCAGCGCGGTCCGGACGGCCCGAGCAGGGCACGCAGCTCCCGCGTCCAGCGGGCGAGCGTGACGACCAGCGCGGGGCGGCAGTCCGCGACGATGCCGAGCAGCCGTTCCCGGAGGGCGTCCACGCGGGCCGCCTCCGGTGGCGGGGCGGGGACGGGTACCAGACCGGCGCCGACGGCCGCCACCAGGGCGGCCGGGAAGGCCCCGTCGTTCGGCAGCACCAGCACCACGCGGTCGCCCGTCCCGGCACCGGCCGCCCGCAGGGCCGCCCCCGCGCGGTCGGCGAGCGCGTCCAGTTGCCGGTACGTCAGCCGTTCCGTGGTCCGCCCGCCGCGCAGCGCGCTCACCGCCACCGCCTGGGGACGCTCCCGGGCGTGCCTGCGTACGCGCTCGCGCACGGTTTCCGCGGGCCCGGCCGGAACCGGCACGCTGCCGGACCACGGGAAGGGCCCGTCGGACGGCCCGTCCAGCCGTCCCGCCAGCGGTCCCTCCGACGGTCCCTCCAGCGGCCCGTACGACGTCATCCGTGGTCCCCGGCCGCGTGGTCGGCCAGCTCCGCGCGGCGGATCTTGCCGCTCGGGGTACGGGGCAGCGTTCCGGACGGGTGGCACCGCACCACCGGTACGCCGAGCCCGAGCCGGGCCGCCACCGCGCGGACGGCCGGTGCCGGGTCGGCCTCGTGGCCGCCGCGGGTCTCGATGAAGCAGACGGGCGCGGCTCCGGCCAGTACGGCCGCGTCGCAGACGCCGGGGAGGAGCCGGATCTCGTGTTCCAGCCGGGCCAGGTCGAGCAGATCCGGCCGCTCCGCCCGGCCGATCACGGTGAGGTACCCCTGCGGGTCGAGGAAGCCGATGTCGCCGGTGGGGATGACCGTGCCCTCGTCGGCGGCCCGCAGCCGGACGGTGATCTCGCCCGGCTCGCCCGCCGCCACCGGGCGGCCGTCCCGGAGGATCTCCACCCTGATGCCGGGGAGCGGACGGCCCACCGAGCCGGGGTGGCGCAGCCACTCCTCGGTGGTGATCTCCGTGATGACGCTCTGCGAGGTGCCGTAGTACTCGTGGAGTACCGGCCCGAGCAGCTCGATCGCCTCCCGTTTGACCGCCGGCGGGCAGGCGTCCCCGCCGTGGAAGACCACCGCGGGCCGGTGCCGGGGGGCGATCCCGGCCTGGACCACTTCGAGCAGCCGGTCGGGGCTGAGGAAGGCGCTGTCCGCCCGGTGCCGGTCGACGAGTTCGGCGAAGAGCCCGGGCGACCAGTCGCGCTGGACGACCACGGCACTGCCCGCCTGGAGGGCGTAGAGCGCGGGTCCGAGCGTGCCGAGGTGGTACGTCGGATTGGCCATCAGGTGCGGTCCGCGGTCCGGGCCGGCTCCGCTGCGCGGGTCGACCGCGACGCCCTTGTAGGAACGCGGCGGGCGCGCCCGGGCCACCGCCTGCGGGGCGCCGGTGGTCCCGGAGGTGGTGAACGCCAGGTACCCGGCCCGCAGGGGAGCCGAAGCCGCGGGCGCCGCGGACTCCGTGGCCGACCCGGCGCCCGCGGGGCCACCGGCGCCCGCCCGGGTCAGCCGGTCCGGGCGCACCACCGGGCAGGGCAGCCCGGCCGCAGCGCGATCGGAGACGTGGACCGCCGCGGCCAGGCCGGACAGCAGACCGGCGGCCACGGTGGACTCGAACAGCCAGGGGTGGACCGGGAACAGTCCGTAGCCGTGGCGCAGCGCGGCGAGTGCCAAGGCGAAGAAGGCCGGGCCGGTGGGTACGTCGGTGGCGACCACCGCGCCGTCCGCGAGCCCGAGTGCGCGCAGGCCCCGTCCGAAGGCGTCGGCCCGCTCGACCAGTTCACCGAAGGTGCAGGACTCCCCGTCGGCGATCACGGCGATCCGGCCGGGATCGGCCGCGGCGGTCGCCCAGGGGCTCCACAGGTACGGCCTCACCGCCCGCCTCCCACGCAAGCGCCGGCCAGCGCCGCCGCGAGGGCGGCGAAGTCCGGGGAGTCCAGGATCAGTTCGGTCTCCACCGGCACGTCCAGCGCCTCCTCCAGGCGGACCGAGAGCTCGACGGCCGCGATCGAGTCGCCGCCGAGGGCGAAGAAGTCGTCTTCGGCGCGGGCCGGGTGCGCGAAGACCTCGCTCGCGGCGGCCAGTACCAGCTCCAGCACGGTTTCGGGCACGGTGTCTCCCTGGGGATCGGTCGGAAGGGGTCGGCGCGGGGCCGTCACGGCCGCGGCTCACGGTGTCCGCGGACCGGGCCGCGGACCGGGCCGTGGACCGCGCCGTTGACCGGGCCGTTGACCGGGCCGTGGTCCAGCCCGTGGACCAGGCCGTGGACCAGCCCGTCGAGTACGGTCCGCGCCAGCGGGCGGCCGACCCGCCCGCCGTCGTACAGCAGGTCGAGCACGATCCGGTCCCGGTGTTCGTCGCAGCGCAGCTGGAGCGCGGCCGGGCTGCGGAAGGTGATCCGGCGCAACGGGTAGGCGTCGGGGGTGATCCGCAGGGCTCCGTCCTGCGCGGTCCGGCCCGACGGGCCGTCGAAGCGGCGCAGGTTGAGCTCGATGTCCCGCCCGTACGGGCGCCCCGCCCCGGCCTCCGCCCCGCCGGTCAGTTCGGCGACGTCCGCCGAGGTCACCCGCTGGTGGCGCAGCGCCTCCAGGAACTGTCCCCGTACCTCGCCGAGTACGGCCTCCGGCGCGGCGCCGGGATCGCGCACCACCACCGGGCAGGAGGCGGCGAACATGCCGACCAGGTCCTGCTGCCGGGTGAGCCGCGAGTCCATCGACGTCCACAGCGCGACCCGGCGCTGCCCGGCGTGCTCGGCGAGCGCCCGGACGAACGCGGCCACCACCCGTTGCAGGGGCGTGCAGCGCTCCCGCTCGCAGGCGGCGCGCAGGGCGTCGACGGCCGGGCCGGAGAGCTCCGCCCGGCAGCGGCCGTCCTCCGTGGCCACGGCGCCGGAGGGGCGCTCCCAGGGGCTGCGGACGGCCTGGTCGAGCCGGTCCCGCCAGCTGGCGCGGGCGCGTTCGTGGAGGAGCGGGCCGGTGCGGGAGCGCTGGTCGAGCGCGGCGGCGGCGAAGGACGGCGCCCGCTCCGGCACCGGCTCGCCGCGCAGCAGCGCCCGGTAGTCGCGCCAGATCTCCCGGGCGAACAGCTGGTGTGCCCGGCCGTCGAAGACGAGATTGGGGAAATTCGCGAGGAACGCGTGGTGGTCGGCGTCCCGGCGCAGCAGCCGCAGGGCGAAGGGACGCCGCTCGCCGTCCCAGGGGTCGACGAAGTCACGCGAAAGCAGGGCCGCGGCGTAGCGGGAGAACTGCTCGGTGGAGGCCGCGCTGACGGCCTGCCGCTCCACCACCGGTTCGTCGGAGCCGAGCGGGTGCACCTCCTGGGCCCGCTCGCCGGCTCCGGCGCCGCCGCCGTCTGCGGTCAGGCGCAGCCGGAGCGCGTCGTGGCGGGCCACGAAGGCGCGGACCGCCTCGGTGAAGAGCTCCGAGTCGAAGGGGCCGAGGATCTCGTACGAGAGCCGGACGTTCTTCGTCGTCCAGTCGCCCGCCCGGGTCTTGGCGAGGTAGCGCTCCTGCTCGAAGGTGAGCGGCACGGGCCCGGTCGGTCCGGTCAGGACAGGCACAGGTACTCCCCTCCGAGGGAGGCCAGTTCGGCCGGTGTGCCGGTCTCGACGATCCGGCCGTCGCGCAGCACGACGACCTGGTCGGCGCGGTCCAGCACGGTGAGCCGGTGGGCGATGACGACGACGGTGACGCCCGCGGTGAGCAGGCCGTCGAGGATCTCCTGCTCCAGCGCCGGATCGAGCGCGCTGGTCGCTTCGTCGAGGACGAGCAGCCGGGGCTTGCGGGCCAGCGCCCGGGCCAGCACGATCCGCTGCCGCTGGCCGCCGGACAGGCCGTGCCCGCCCGGTCCGACCAGGGTGTTGTAGCCCATCGGCAGGGCTTCGATCTCCTCGTGCACGTGCGCCAGCCGGACGGCCTCGACGAGCTCGGCGGCGTCGATGTCCTCGGCCCCGAAGGCGATGTTGTCGCGGATGGAGCCGCCGAAGAGGTGGGCGTTCTGGTTGACGTAGCCGATCTGCGCGCGGTAGGTGGGCCGGTCGAGCGCGGCGAGGTCGACCCCGTCCACCGTGACGGTGCCGGAGGTGGGCAGGTGGAGCCCGGCGAGCAGCATCCCGAGGGTGGACTTGCCCGAGCCCGAGCGGCCGATGACGACGACGAACTCGCCCGGGGCGGTCTCCAGCGAGATCCCGCTGAGGGTGGGACGCCGGGCGCCGGGGTAGCGGAACGCGACGTCCGTGGCGGTGATCCGGCCCGGCTCGGTGACGCCGGTGCCTGCCAGCACGCCGCGCGGTTCGGGCGCGGAGCGCAGTACGTCGTCCAGGCGGGCCAGGGTCGGCCTGATCGTGGCGAGTTGGGAAGCCGCCTCGAACATGCCGCCCAGCGGAGCGAACAGGGCGATGGTGAGGGCCATGAAGCCGAGCGCGGAGCCCAGCGAGTCGTGCCCTTCCAGCACCCTCCAGGCACCGGCCAGGACGACGGCCACCGGGGCGCCGAACTGCAGGGTGCGGCTGAGCGAGGTGGAGACGGCGAGGCTGCGGCGGGCGGCCAGCCGCTTGTTGACCTCGCGGACCAGGGAGTGGGACCAGCGCTCGGCGGCCTTGCCCTCCACACCGCTCGCCTTGAGCGTGGTGATGCTCTCCAGCAGTTCGACCAGTTCCGTCTGCGTCTTGGTCTGCCGCTCCAGCACTTCTTGGCTCATCGTGGTCTGCCGTCGCCAGGTGGCCGCCATGAGGACGACCTGGAGCCCTATCAGCAAGATCACCAGGCAGGCCAGCACGGGGTTGGCGAAGACGATCGCGGTCAGGTAGACGGCGATCAGCAGGCTGTCGAAGACGGCGCCGACGGCACCGAGACTGAGTACCTGGTTCAGCGCGGTGCTGGTGCGCACCCGCATCGCGAGGTCGCCGGAGCTGCGGACGGTGAACCAGTCGTAGGGCAGCGAGGCCAGGTGCTCGACCACGCCCCAGGTGAGCTGTTTCTCGACCATGGCCTGGCGCCGGGTGACGAGGAAGGAGCGGATCAGCTGGAGCGCGAGGAAGAGGAGTACGAGCACGCCGAGGCCCGTCGCGGCGATCCCGAGCGTGCCCGCGGCGCCGCCCGGCTCGATGTTCTCGACCAGGTAGCCGGTGGTCAGGGGCAGGACGAGCTCGAAGGCCATCAGCGCCGCCGACACGGCGGCCAGGCGGTACAGCTCCCGGCCGCGGGGCAGGAAGCGGCGCAGCTGTTCCCAGGGCCCGAAGCGGTCGGCGCCGACGCGTCCCGCCCGCGCGGTGCGGGCGGCGGCGAGCGGCGGCTCGAACTCCAGGGCCACGCCGGTGAAGGACTCGGCGACCGAGGCGCGGCTGAGCCGGCGCCGCCCGAACGCGGGGTCGATGACGTCGACGTGGTCCTTGGCGGCCGACTCCAGGACCACGAAGTGGTTGAAGTTCCAGAAGAGGATGGTGCCGGGCGCCAGGTGTGCCAGCCCGTCCAGCTCCGCCCGTACCCCGCGGCCCTGGAGGCCGAAGCTGCGGGCGACTTCCAGCAGCGTGCGGGCCGAGGACCCGTTGCGGCCGGAGTCGGCGCGGGCACGGACGGTGTCGAGCTCGGCCTCGATGCCGTGGTGGCGCAGGGTCATCACCAGGGCGGCCGGGCCGCAGTCGCTGACCTGGGTCTGGAAGCAGACGGGGACGCGCGCGGCGCGCGTACCGGTGCGCAGCCGCTCGCGCAGGAGGCCGGCCCGTTCGGTCAGCCCTGCGGGCCGGTGGGCCGGCGCACCGGCGCCGACGATCGCCCCGAGACCGTCACGGCTCTGGTGGTGGTCGAGCGCCTCGGTGCGGAAGCGCGGTCTGTCGGTCATGGCTCCTGCCTCCTGCCTCCGGGACCCCTGCCCGCGAGACGACGACGGCCGGGTGGGCCGGGGGAGACCCCCGGCCCACGCCGACTCACTGCACGGTGATTCAGGAAACGCAGCCGGCGCTCACCGAGAGGGTGCCGCCGACGATGTCGTCCAGCTCCTCGTCGGACAGGGCGACGATGTCAACCTGGGTTTCCATGACCTTCTCCATGACATTCTCCATTCCGTAATTCGGCTCTCGCGCTTTTCGGGTGAACCCCGGCGCCTGCCGATGGCCAAACGATATGGAGACCTCTCCCGGAATTACAAGCGCACATTCCCGAGGTCTCTTCAAAAACGCTCGGCATAGGCCGACAAAACCGGACGGACCACCCTGGAATTCGGGTGTTCACTGTCCCGCCCGGCGAGACTCCGGCCGTGCCGGCCGTCGTATCGGTGAATCTCCGCGCCATATTCTCGGTATATTTCGAAAATCCGTGACTGGATCACCGGGAGAACGTTTCGTAGAATTCCCGCGGGCACCCGGAACCGCCTCGCGCGACGCGTACGTGCCCCGTGCGGGATCCTTTACCGGGCGACCCGGACGCACCGGGGCAGTTCATTTCCCCGCGGGCCGGTCCACGGAATCCCGTAGCGCTGCCCTGCCCTGCCCTGCCCTGCCCCGTCTCGTCCCGTCCCGTCCCGTCCGCCCGGTCACGGGAAGGGGGACGCGTCGACCCGTGACTGTCCGCCCCGGCCGCCCCGTTCCACGATGGGACCCAGTCCGGGCGGGCCAGCCAGCCCCCCGGTGCCGAGGGACCAGGGGAAGGGCGAGGGCCGTGCGTTCAGCCGAGCTGCGGGACCACCTGCGAGGCGATCAGCTCCAGGTGGTCCAGGTCGTCGAGGTCGGCGAGCTGGAGGTAGAAGCGGCGCGAGCCGGCCTCCTGGAAACGGCCGATCCGCTCGACCACCTCGGCCGGCGAGCCGACCAGCCCGTCCGCCCGCAGTGCCGCAACGTCGCGCCCGGTCCGCTCCGCACGCCGGGCGAACTCCCCTCCGTCGCGCCCCACGCACGTGAACACCGCGTTCGAGCAGAGCAGGTCACCCGCCGGCCGCCCGATCGCGGCTGCCGCCGCCCGGGCCCGGTCTCCCAGCTGCCGGGTGCGCTCCACCGAGACGAACGGCACGTTGAACTCGGTCGCGTAGCGCGCCGCGAGCGCGGGAGTGCGCCGCGCCCCCGTCCCGCCGATGATCACGGGCATCCGCGCCTGCACCGGCTTCGGCAGCCCCGGGCAGTCCGTCAGCCGGTAGTGCTCACCGGCGAAGTCGAAGGCCCCGCCCGGCGGCGTCGCCCATATCCCGGTGATCACGGCCAGCTGCTCCTCCAGCCGGTCGAAGCGCCGTTCGGGGAACGGGATCCCGTACGCCGAGTGTTCCTCCTCGTACCAGCCGGCCCCGAGCCCCAGCTCGATCCGGCCGCCGCTCATCGCGTCGACCTGGGCCACTAGGACCGCCAGCACACCGGGCAGCCGGAAGGTCGCCGAGGTCATCAGCGTGCCGAGCCGGATGCGCTCGGTCTCCCTGGCCAGCCCCGCCAGCGTCGTCCAGGCGTCGGTGGGCCCCGGCAGCCCGTCCCCGCGGCCCATCCGCAGGTAGTGGTCGGAGCGGAAGAAGCCCGAGAAGCCGAGCTCCTCCGCGGCCCGGGCGAACCGCAGCTGAGTCTCGTAGGAGGCGCCCTCCTGGGGCTCCACGAAGATCCGAAATTCCGTACGCGTCCTCATGCCGGACCTGGCCTGCCTTTCGTTGAACACCGAAGAACGGGGAACAGCAATGGAATTCACCCTTCTGGGGCCGCTGACCGCGGTGCACGAAGGCACCGAACTGGGGCTCGGCGGCAACAAGCAGCAGATGCTGCTCGCCTACCTGCTGCTGCACGCCAACCGTCAGGTGACGGTCGACGAGATCGTGGACGTGCTGTGGGGCGACCGCCCGCCGGCCTCCGCGGTGAAGAACATCCACCTCTACATCGGACGGCTGCGCCGGGTGTTCGCCGCGGTCGAGCCCGGCCGTCGGCTCCAGACCGTCGGCCGGGGTTACCTCCTGGCCGCCGAGCCCGAGGAGCTGGACCTCGCGCGGACCCGGAGCCTCGCCCGGGACGGCCGGATCGCCCGCCGGGCGGACGACCCCGAGCGGGCCGCCCGGCTGTTCCGGGAAGCGCTGGGGCTGTGGCGCGGCCGGCCGCTCGCGGCGCTGGCCGGCTCGGACGCGCTGGCCGGCGAGGTCCGCTGCCTGGAGGAGCTGTGGCTGATGCTGCACGAGGACTACTTCCAGGCCCGGCTGGACACCGGCCGGCACCGGGAGATCCTGCCCGAACTGCACCGCCTGGTCGCCGCCCATCCGCGGCAGGAGCGCTTCCGTTTCCAGCTGATGCTGGCCTTCAGCCGGTCCGGGGACCGTGCGGCGGCCCTGGGCGTCTACCGCAGCGGCTACCGCCTGCTGGTCGACGACCTGGGCATCGAGCCCTGTCGCGAACTGCGCGAACTGCACGACCGGATCCTGGCCGACACCGTGACGGCCCACCCGGCGTCGGCCGGACCGGCCGGACCGCTCTCCCGGCACACCGGCCATCACCGCGCCGTCCTCTCGGCCTCCCGCTGAACCACCGCACCGCGCAACCCCCTTCCTAGACCGAACACACCCGTCCCCCTGAGACAGGAGCAGAGAAATGCGGTTCATCTTCGTCGGCGGCTCGGCCCGCTCCGGCACCTCGCTGGTCCAGAAGCTGCTGGTCAGCCACTCGGCGATCGCCGGCGGCCCGGAGTTCGACCACACGGCCACGATCTTCCGGACCTACCGGGACATGACGGTCCCGTGGCGGCTGGCCCGGCAGTCCCACTACTACGACGCGGCCGGGCTCGCCGACTCCTTCAAGCAGTTCTACGAGGGGTTCTTCACCGACGTCGCGGCCCGAAAGCCGGGCGCCGCCTTCGTCTCCGAGAAGACCCCGAGCAACCTCGCCGTCGCCGAGACGCTGCTGACGCTCTGGCCCGACGCCGTCTTCGTCGCCGTCGTCCGGGACGGGCGCGACGTCCTGCTCTCCCACCAGGACGTGAACCGGCGCTACCGGGAGCTCGGCGAGCGCAACCCCGAACGGGACACCCTGCTCACCGTCTCCCGCTACTGGAACGCCAGCGCCGAGCAGTACTTCGCCCTGACCGCCCGCCCCGAACTGCGGGACCGGGTGCACCTGGTGGAGTTCGAGAAGCTGGTCTCCGACCCGGAGCCGGAACTCCACCGGCTGTTCGAGTTCCTCGGCCTCTCCGTGGAGGAGCGCCAGCACCACCCGGAGACGATCACCGAGCACGAGACCGGGGTCGCCCTGGAGGGTGCGTACTTCACCGAGCAGCTCTACCGCCAGCCGTTCAACCCGGGCAAGACCGGCCGCTGGCGCCAGGAGATGAAGCCCGCCGAGCGGCTGGTGTCGACCCTGCTGATGCGTGACAACCTGCGCCGGTTCGGCTACCACGACTGAGCCGCGGAGCCCACCGGGTCCCGTGACGCGGACCGGGCCGGCACGGGCCGGCGACGCCTACTGGGCCGGCGTCGCCTACTGGGCCGGCGACGCCTACCGGGCCGGTGTCGCCTACCGGGCCGGCACGGGCCGGCGACGCCTACCGGGCCCGCAGCGGTACGGCCCGGTACGCGGCCAGGCCGAAGAACTCACCGCGCACCACCGCCGCGCGGTCGATCCGGGCCGGGACCCCCGCCTCGCGCAGCGCCGACAGCGCGGCCCGCAGGTGCAGCCGCGCCAGCGGCGCGCCCAGGCAGTAGTGGCGGCCCCGGCCGAAGGCCAGGTGCGGCTCGGATCCGCGCCCGGCGCCGGTCACCGGGCAGCCGCCGCGGCCCCGGGTGCCGGAGTCGTCCTGTCCGGCCGAGGCCAGCAGCAGCACCACCCGCTGGCCCGCGGTGAAGCGGTGCCCGCGATGGTCGAACGAGGTCTTCGCCTCCCGCACCGCGATCTGGAACGGCGGGTCGGCCCGCAGCGCCTCCTCGATCTCGATCTCGGTCTCGATCTCGGTCTCGGTCTCGGCGCTCTCCTGACCGCCCCCGGCGCCGGTCGTCCGCAGCGCCGCCACGCAGGTGGCCGTCGCCGTCGGCTCGATGCCGCCGGTGACCAGCTGGGCGACCATCGCGACGACGTCCTCCGGTTCGACCTCCGGGTCCCGCGTGGCCCGGGCCAGCGCCACGGCGGCCGGTGTCGACGCCCGGGGCAGCAGCTCCTCGTGGACGAACCCGGTCAGCGCGGCGACGGCCGGGGCCGCGCCGAGCGCCGCCGCCACGTCCATCCCGGGGGTGCCCACGTAGTCGATCAGCGGATCGGACCACTCCTCCAGCTGCCGCCCCGCCTCCTCCGGCAGGCCCAGCAGCCGTGCGACGGTCCAACGGGCGGCCGGACGGGCGAAGTCGGCCAGCAGGTCGGCCGGTCCCGCGGGCAGCGCCGCGGCCACGCGCCGGGCCGTCCGTGTGATCTCGGGCTCCAGTTCCTGGACGGCCGAGCGGGTCAGGGCCGGCTGGAGCAGCCGTCGCAGCCGGACCTGGGCGGGGCGGTCGGAGAAGACCGGCCACCGCGCCAGATGCTCCTCGACGGGCACGATGACGGACCGGTCGGGCTCGGGGAGCCCGTGGATCCACTCCGGGAAGTCGTGCGCCCCGAGCCGCGGGTCGAGCAGCAGCTCGGCCACGTCGGTGTACCGGCTGACGTACCAGGAAGAGGTGGCCTCGTCGAAGTGCACCGGCGAGTGCTCGCGCAACTGCCGGAAGAGCGGATACGGATCCCGTCGGCTCTCCGGGGTGACGATCGGCGGAATGGGCGGGCCGTCCGCCCTGCCCATTCCGGCCGGGACGAGAGAATCATTCATACCGGCGATGCTAGAAGGCGCCGGAACAGTTCCGGTATACGGGCGCCGGTATATCCGGGCCATATTTCCCGCAGTATATTTCCGGCATATTTGAGCGCCCGGCAATTGACATCGCCTGTAGTTCTCCGTGAAGAATTCCATGGCATACGGACCGGGCATCAGGCGAGGTCCGAAAGACGCACACAGGAGAACCGACATGCGTTTCAACATTTCCGAGGTGCCGCCGGCCGCCGATTTCGAGGTCATCGAGCGCAAGGGCATCGGTCACCCCGACTCGCTGTCCGACGGGCTGGCCGAGGCGCTGTCGGTGGCGTACTCGAACTACACCCTCAAGGAGTTCGGGGCGGTCCTGCACCACAACTTCGACAAGGTCGGCCTGCTCGGGGGCCGCAGCGAGGTCAACTTCGGCAGCGGGCGGATGACCTCGCCGATCCGGGTACTGGTCAACGGCCGCGCCTCGGACCGCTTCGGTGACCGCGAGATCCCCGTCGAGGAGCTGATCGTCGAGACCACGAAGCAGTTCCTCGGCGAGCGGCTGCCCAAGATCGACGCGTCCCAGGACCTCACCTTCCTGTGGAACCTCAGCAGCGGCAGCAGCCCGGGCCAGGTCGACGCCAGCACCGAGAAGGAGTCCTACCGCCGCCACTGGTTCTCCCCGCGCGACCTCTCCGACCTGCGCGAACTCCAGCAGCTGGTCTGCAACGACACCTCGATCGGCACCGCGTACGCGCCGCTCAGCCCGCTGGAGAACTTCGTGCTCGCGGTCGAGCAGGAGCTGCACGAGGACAACGACCTGCCCTGGCTCGGCACCGACATCAAGGTCCTCGTGGTGCGCAACGGCCTCACCGTCGACGTCACCGTCTGTCTGCCGCAGATCGCCGACGAGGTGCCCGACCTGGACGCCTACCTGGCCAACATCGCCACCGCCCGCCGGCTGATCACCGATCTGGCCGAGCGGTCGCTGCCCGGCCACGACATCACCCTGCACACCAACACCCGCGACAACCCGGCGATCCCCGAGCTCTACCTGACCGCGACCGGCTCCTCGATCGAGAGCGGTGACGAGGGCCTGGTCGGCCGCGGCAACCGGGCCAACGGCCTGATCGCCACCGCGCGTCCGTACACGATGGAGGGCGTGGCCGGAAAGAACCCGGTCTACCACACGGGCAAGGTCTACACCGTGGCCGCGCAGCGGATCGCCGACGCGCTCGCCGCCGAGCACGGCACCGCGTTCCAGGTCTGGGTGGTGGGGCAGGCCGGCCGCGAGCTGAGCGACCCGTGGGAGGTGACGGTCGCGCACGAGGGCCCGGTCGACCCCAACCTCGTCGAGGTGACCGTCAAGACCGAACTGGCGAACATCACCCAGATCACCGTGGACCTCCTGGCCGCACGGGTCCGGCTCTACTGAGCCGATCCGGCCGAAGCGAGGAACGCATGAGCACCCCCGCCGCCAGGTTGCGCGCCTGGCTCCTCGACCACCCCCGGCTCGCCGAAGGCCCGCATGCGGGCGGAGTGGTGGGCGACACCGGGACCGACGCCTACGTCTACCCCGAGATCGCCGGCTACTACCTGACCTGGCTGGCCTTCCTGGCCACGACGGAGCCGGAGCCGGATCCGGAGCCGAAGTCGGAGCCGGAGCCGAAGTCGGACACGGACACGGACACGGAGCCAGGCACTGGGCCCGCAGCCGGGCCGCCGGCCGGCCCCGCCGACGCCGCGCGGATCGCCGAAGCCCGCGACGCCACCGTCCGCTGGCTGAACGGCGAGCTCGGTCGCCCGGACGGCCCGCGGACCCGCTGCCACCTCACCGCCACCCCCGGAGCGGCCGCCGACTGGCGCAACCACGCCCGGTTCACCTTCGACCTGGGCATGGTCCACCGCGGGGCCGCCGCCGCCACGGGCCCCGGAACCCAGGCCCTGCTGGAGCGCACCGCCGAACTGCTCGACGGGATGCGGGACGCCGACGGCTCCTGGACCGGCTGCCGCCCGCACGGCGCCGCCGCCCCGCTGCCCGAGCGCTGGTCCACCGTGCCCGGCCCGCACCTGCTCAAGGCCGCGGGCGGCGTACTGGCCCTGGCCGCACCCGGCCACGCCCCCACGGTCCTCGCGGCCGCCCGGGAGACCCTCGCCCGCCACGCTCCCGGACTCGCGGCGGAGCTGCCCACCATGAGCCACCCGGGGCTGTACGCCCTGGAGGGCCTTCTCCAGGCGGAGAGCGCCGGACACCGGGAGCACCTCGACGAACTGCTGACGGGCTACCACCGGCTCGCAGCCCAGCCCGGCGGCGTACCCCGCGAGTACGCCGACCTGCCGGACAGCCGGGTCCGCAGCGACGTGGTGGCCCAACTGCTGCGGGTCGGCTGCGTGCTGGCGGACCGCGGCGAGCTGGACGGCGCGGAGCGCGCCGCCCTCGACCGGCTCGCCGCCCTGCTGGCGGACCGCGTCGGCCCGGACGGCGCGCTGCCCTTCGAGGACGGCGGAGCGTACGGCAACACCTGGTGCGCGATGTTCGCCCACCAGGCCCTGGCCTTCCACGCCCGGCTCACGGCGGGCCGCCCGATCCCCGACGCGTGGGTCCGCCTGCTGGTCTGATCCCGGGGACCTGACAGTAAAGGAAGCAAGAGTGCAACAGCGCGTCGCCGTCGTCCTCGGGACCAGACCCGAGGCGATCAAACTGGCCCCGCTCATCCGGGAGTTCCGCGAAGACCCCCGGTTCCGGCCGGTCGTCATCTCGACCGGACAGCACCGGGAACTGCTCGACCAGGTCCTGCCCGGCTTCGGCATCCGGCCGGACCTCGACCTGGGCGTGAAGCGGGTCAGCCACAGCCTCGCCGAACTGACCGGCGCCGTGCTCGGCGGACTGGACCGGGCCTTCGAGCGGATCGCCCCGGACGCGGTGGTCGCGCACGGCGACACCACCACGACCCTCGGGGCGAGCCTGGCCGCCTTCTACCGCAGGGTGCCGCTGGTCCACGTGGAGGCCGGACTGCGCTCCGGCAACCGCTGGGCCCCGTACCCGGAGGAGTTCAACCGCCGGGTCACCGCACTCGCCGCCAACCTCCACCTGGCGCCGACCCCGCACACCCGGCAGAACCTCCTCGCCGAGGGCGTCGACCCGGCGACCGTCGTGGTCACCGGCAACACGGTCATCGACGCGATGCGCCACACCCTCGCGCGGGCGGACGGCTGGCACGACCCGCGGCTCGCCGTCCTGGACGACGACCCGCGCCGGGTGCTGCTGCTGACCGTCCACCGCCGCGAGTCCTGGGGCGACCCGCTGCGGCACATCGCGCGGGCGGTGGCCGAGACCGCCGACCGGCACCCGGACATGCTGGTCGTCGCCTGCCTGCACGCCAACCCCGCGGTCCGGGCGATGCTGCTGCCCGTCCTGCGCGACCGCCCCAACGTACTGACCGTGCCGCCGCAGCCCTACCCGACCTTCCTGCGGCTGATCCGGCGCGCCCACCTCGTCGTCACCGACTCCGGCGGCGTCCAGGAGGAGTGCACCGGTCTCGGCAAACCGCTCCTGGTGCTGCGGGACGTGACGGAGCGCCACGAGGGCGTGGCCGCGGGCGGCGCCCGGCTGGTCGGCACCGACCCGGACCGGGTGCGCGCCGAGATCGACCTGCTCTGGACCGACCGGCTGCTCCACGAGGCGATGGCCACCGCGGTCGGCCCGTACGGCGACGGCCGGGCCGCCCCGCGCTGCGCCGCCGCCGTCGCCCGCCTCCTCGGCCTCACCGACGGACCCGTCCCCGAGTACCACCTCACGCCGACCACCGAAGGGAGTTACCGGTGAACCCGGACACCACCTACCTGATCCGGCACGCGCAGACCTCGTACAGCGCCCGCCACCTGGTCAACGGCTCGCTACGGGTGGACGTGCCGCTCGACGCCGCGGGGCTGGCCGCCAGCCGGGCGTTCCGGCCCCGCTGGCTGGCCGGCGTGGTCTCCTGCCGCACCAGCGGTTTCACCCGCACCCGCCAGACCGCCGAGGCACTGCTGGCCGGGCGGTCGGTGCCGCTCGACGCCGACCACCGGCTGAACGAGATCGGCTACGGCGCCTTCGAAGGCGGCCCGTGGCTCGCCTACGGCGACTGGCTGCGCGACGCGGGGCGCGGCGCCGTCCCCCCGGGCGGCGACGAGTCCTGGCGCGACAGCGTCGAGCGGATGCTGGACGGGCTGCTCGACTGCCTCGCCCTGCCCGGCCCCCGGCTGGTCGTCGGCCACGGCCTGCTCGGCTCGGTGGCCCGCTGCCTGACCGGCCCGCGGACGTCCGCCGACGGCCACGCCCTGCCCGAGGCGCCCTACCTCGAACCGCTGGTGCTGACCGACGACCAGCTGCTCCGGCTCGTCGCCGACGGACGCCGGATGCTCGGCCCGGTCCGGGCGGAGGCCGTCGCGCGATGACGTACGACGTGATCGTGGTCGGCTCCGGCGCGGCCGGCGGCTGGGCCGCCAAGACCCTCACCGAACGCGGGCTGCGGGTACTGGTGCTGGAAGCCGGACCGCTGCTGGCCGGCGACCACCGGGTCGACCGGGCCGCCCACACCGGCGGACGCCAGCCCGTGCAGTCCCGCTGCTCGGCGTACGAACAGGCCAACAGCCACCTCTTCGTCGACGACCTGGACAACCCGTACCAGACAGCCCCCGACGAGCCGTTCCACTGGTTCCGCGGCCGCCAGGCCGGCGGGCGGATGCTGCTCTGGGCCGGAGTGAGCCTGCGGATGTCCGACCGGGAGTTCGCCGGGACGGCCACCGACGGCCCCGGGCACCGCGCCTGGCCGGTCGGCCACCGCGACCTCGCCCCGTACTACGCCCGGGTCGAGGACTTCCTCCGGGTGACCGGCGGCGGCGAGCCCTCTCCCGCGGCCCCGCCGCCCGCCGCCACGCACCGCCGCCCGCTCACCCGCGGCGAGCAGCGGCTCGCGGAAGCGGTCGCCGCCCGCTGGCCGGAGCGGCAGGTCATCACCAGCCGCACCGCCGTCACCGAGGCCGGATCGGTGCTGTCGGCGGCCCTCGCCACCGGACGGGCCCGGCTGCGCCCCGACGCCGTGGTCAGCCACCTGGAGCTGGACGACCGCGGCCGCCGCGCCGAGGGCGTGGTCTTCGTCGACCGCCGCACCGGGCGCACCCACCGGCAGCGGGCGGCGGCCGTACTGCTCTGCGCCTCCGCCGTCGAATCGGTCCGGATCCTGCTCAACACCCGTACCCGCCACCACCCCGACGGCCTCGGCAACCACACCGACCAGCTCGGCCGCCACCTGCTCGACCACACGGCCGGGGTCTCCGTCAGCGGCCTCGTCCCCGGCCTGGACGGCCCGCCCCGCCCGCTGCCCGGACCCGGCTTCGTCCCCGTCTGCCACATCCCCGACTTCGGCGACGCCACCCGGCCGTTCCCCGGCGGCTACGGCATCAACGTCTTCGCCCCCGAGGTGCTGCCGATGAACACCGGCAGCGCCGCCTGGGCGTCGGCCGGAGGCACCCCGTTCCGGATGTGGGCCAGCGGCGAAGTGCTGCCGCACCCCGACAACCGGATCACCCTCGCCGACCGGACCGACGCCTGGGGCGTGCCGCAGGCCCGGATCCGGCTCGTGTACGGCCCCTGCGAACGGGCGATGGCCCTCGACCAGGCCACCGAGATGACCGCGATGGCCCAGGCCGCCGGATTCACCGTCCTGGAGGTCACCGACCAGCCGCTGCCCCCCGGTTCGTCGGTCCACGAGCTCGGCGGCGCCGCCATGGGCACCCACCCCGCACACTCCGTGGTCGACGCCGGCAACCGGCTCTGGCGGGTGCCGAACGTGCTCGTCGCGGACGGCGCCTGCTTCCCCACCGCCGGATGGCAGAACCCGGCCCTGACCATCATGGCCCTGGCCGCGCGCGCCGCCGACCGGCTGGCCGACGCGACCCGGGCCGGCGACCTGGAAGGAGCGGCGCCGTGAAAGTGCTGCTGATCAGCGATGCCCGGGTGGAGACCGGGCGCGGCCCCGTCACCCGGCTGGCCCACGTACTGCCCGAGCTCAGCCACCGCGCCGAGGTCTCCCTGGTGGTGCTGGGGGAGCCCGACCCGTTCTGCGCCCGGACGTTCGCCGCCGCGGGCGTCACCGTCCACCCGGCCCCGTTCGAACTCGACGGCTGGCGGGTGCGGGAGCTGCCCGAGCTGGTCGCCACGATCGAGGCCGCCGTCCGCCGGGAACAGCCCGACCTGGTGGTGCTCTACCGGGAGATCTGGGACCTCATGCACGCCCTGCCCCCGGTACTGGCCCGGCTCGGCACGCCCTTCCTGGTCATGCCGCACTCGGTGCCGTTCCTGGACGCGCTTCCCCGGCCCTCCCGCTCCTTCACCCGGGACCTCGTGCGCCGCGTCCTCACCGAGCGCCGCGGCCACGCGCTGCGCTACCTGCTCACCCACGCCCACCAGGTCCCGCTGATGCGCACGCTGCCGCGCGTGGTGATCAACGAGACGGTCGAGTACTACCTCGACGGCTACTTCCCCACCGCACCGAGCGTCCGTGCCGTCCCCGGCTATGCCATCGACCTGCCCGCCATCGACGCGGCCCGGGCCCCCGAGCGGGTCTACGACCTCGCCTTCATGGCCAAACTCACCGAGGGCAAGGGGCTCTTCGACGCGCTGGCGGCCCTGCGGCGGCTGCGCGCCGACCGTCCCGGCGCGCGGATGCTGGTGATCGGCTCCTTCGAGCAGCCGCGGGTCGAGCGGCGCTTCCACCAAGCCGTCGAACGGTACGGGCTGCGCGGCGCCGTCGACCTGACGGGCTGGCTGACCGGACCGGCGAAGTACCGGGCGCTCAGCTCGGCCAAGGTCTTCTGCTACCCCTCCAGATCCGCCGACACCTTCTCGCTCTGCCTCCTGGAAGCACTCGCCTGCGGGCTGCCGGCCGTCTGCTACGACGTGCCTTTCGCCCGCGCCGTCTACGGGGACACGACCGCCGTCCGAGCCCTTCCGTACGGCGACACCGCGGCGCTCGCCGCGGCGGCCGGCGAGCTGCTCGACGAAGTGACGCTGCACCAGGAACAGGCCTCAGCCAGGGAGTTCGCCGCACGATACTGTTCGTGGGGCGTCGTGGCCGAGGCAGAAGTCACCGCCTACCGGCACTTTCTCGCCACGGCGACCACAACACCACAGAACATCGTCAAAGGGTGAACCGTGATCGATCTCAAATTCATTCTGCAGAATCCGGACGAGGTCGCCGAGAACTGCGCGCGCCGGGGATACGACGTCGACATCGAGCGGATCACCGCCCTCGACCGTGAGCGCCGGGAGATACTCGCACGGCTGGAGGACACCCGGCACCAGGTGGCCGTCCTCGGCCGGGAGTGGAAGAACGCCGAGGACCAGGACGAGCACCGCCGCAAGGCGAACGAGCTCAAGGCCGAACGCGGCCGCCTGGAGCGGGAGCTGGAGGGTGTGGCGAGCCGGCTCCAGGAGCTCGTCTCCTGGCTGCCCAACATGCTCGACCCGCGCGTCCCGGTCGGCGGCGAGGAGAAGAACGTCGTCGTCCGCACCGTCGGCGAGCCCACGAAGTTCGACTTCGCCCCCCGTTCGCACGAGGAGATCGGCCGCCTCACCGCGACCATCGACATCCCCCGCGGCGTCAACGTCGCGGGCTCCCGCTTCTACCTCCTGATGAACGAGGCCGTCCAGATCCGGTACGCGCTCACCGACCTCTTCGTCAAGCGCGCCCGCGCCCAGGGCTTCGACCTGGTCTCCCCGCCCTACCTGGCCCGCCGCGAGACGCTCTTCGCCTCCGGCTACCTGCCCTTCCAGGACAAGGACAACTTCGTCGTCAACGACGCGGACCTGTCCCTGATCGGCACCAGCGAGCAGTCCCTGCTCGGCATGCACATCGGCGAGACCCTCACCGAACTGCCCCTCATGTACCTCGGCGACTCGATGTGCTTCCGCACCGAGGCGGGCAGTTACGGCCGCGACACCGCGGGCATCCTGCGGGTCCACCAGTTCCACAAGCTGGAGCAGCTGATCTACTGCCACCCCGACGAGAGCGAGAAGTACCACCAGCTCTGCCTGGACAACGAGGAATGGCTGATGCGCGAGCTCGGCGTCCCCTACCAGGTGGTCCTGACCGGTTCGAAGGACCTGGGCGCGCCCGGCCGCATGAAGTACGACACCGAGGCCTGGCTGCCCTTCCAGGAGCGCTACCGGGAGACCACGTCCAACACGAACATGGGCGACTTCCAGAGCCGGCGCGGCCGGATCCGCTACAAGGTGGGCGGCGAGAAGGGCTTCCCGCACACCATCTCGGCGACCGGCTTCTGCGACCGCCTGATCATCGCCATCATGGAGAACTACCAGCAGGAGGACGGCTCCGTGCGCGTACCGGAGCTGCTCGTGCCCTACCTGGGCACCGACGTGATCGCCGTCCGTCCGGTCAGCCAGCAGCGCCCGGCCGTCCGGTAGCGCCATGACGACGAACACGACGGACACCGCCTTCCACCGGGCCCTGGCCGGCTACCTGTTGCCGAACGGCTGGCGGCTCACCGGCTGCCCGTCCTGCGGGCGCTCCTACTACGGCAAGGGCAGCCCGGTCTGCGGCAGCGCCTGGTGCCCGGGCTCCACGCTCGCCACCGCCCCGGCGGGAGCACCGCACCCGGGCCCGGCGGCACAGTGGACCCGGCTCCGGCGCGTCCTGGAGAACCGGGATCTGACCCCCTTCGCCATGCCCGGTCTGCGCGGTACCGCACGCGACACCGATCTGGTGGTCTCCGCGCTGCAGTACCTGGACCCGGTGGTGCACCACGGCGCCCCCGCGCCGAGCGGGCCCATGGTGCTGGCCCAGCCGTGCGTGCGGTGGCGGTACCTGCCCGTCGCCGGGCGGGAGGAAGCCGTCTCGTCGTCGTTCGTCAACCTCTCCTCGCTGGAGGTCGGCGGGCCCGGCCTGATCGAGCGGCTCGCCCACCACCTGGACCTCTGGCTCGACTGTCTCTCCGCGGTCGGGGTCACCGCCCGGGACACCACCGTCGCACTGTCCGACGAGGAGTGCGCCTACGGCCCGTACGCGGGCCGGCGCGCCGACATCAACAGCGGCGGCCTGGAGATCGGCGAGATCAACTGGTACGGGCGGGTCGACGATGCCTCCGGACGCGAACTCACGGTCATCGACTGTGGGTTCGCCTTCGAGAGGATCGCCTGGACGGCGCCCCGGACCGACTCGTACCACGCCATGCTCGCACCGGTCTTCCTGCCCTCGGGCGAGGCGGCCGGAGGGCTGCCGGGCGGCGTGGTCAACGACCGGGTCCGCACCCTCGCCCTGCTCTCCCTCTCCGGGGTGACCCCGGGCAGCCGGGGCCCGCGCCGGTACGTACGGCAGCTCGCCGACGAACTCGCCGTACCCTTCCTCGCCGGTGTCAACCTGCCCAGCGCGCTGGAGCACGCCGTGCGGTTCTGGCGCCAGTTCACCCCGCCCGCCGTCGTCGGCGACGGCGAGGCCGTGGAACTCGCCGTCGCCGCGATCGAACGCCGGGCGACCGCGCGGCTGGCCCGGGCCCTGGAACAGCCCGAACCACCGGTCCGGCTCGCCTTCGCCGAGGCGGCCGAGCTGCTCGCCGCCCGCTCCGGCGGGCGCCCGGCGGTGCGCCGGGCGGTCGACGCGCTGACCGTGACGGGCTGAGACCGGCTCCCGCCCCAGCGGACGTCAAGTCGCGCGTCGCCGGGACCGCCGGACCGGCCCTGCCGACTCGGGACTGTGCCGCCGGGCAGCACCGGGCGAGGATTCCCGCAGGGTCGCCGCGTACCGCGAACGGCCCACCAGGAGGAGGCCACATGCCGGTACCCACGTCCACGCCGCCGGTGCGGCGAGCCGCACCCACCGGCGGCCCGTCCCACCCCGGCGGCCCGTCCCACCCCGGCCGGCCCGGAGCACAGAGCGCGGCGCTGGCCCTGCCCACCTCCCTGCGGCTGCCGGCCGATCTCCCGCTGGAGGCCTGGCTGCGCATCGGCGGCCGCCTCCAGAGCACCGCCAACCCCTCCGCCTGGTGGGCCGGTGACTGGCTCATCCACGGCAGCACCAGCTACCCGGGCCGCTACCGCGAGGCCATCGCCGGCACCGCGCTCGGCTATCAGACGCTGCGCAACTACGCCTGGGTGGCCCGCAAGTTCGAGCCCGGCCGGCGCCGCGCCGACCTCTCCTTCCAGCACCACCAGGAGGTCGCCGCCTTTCCCCCGGAGGAGCAGGAGCGGTGGCTCGACCGCGCCACCGCGGCCGGATGGCCCCGCTCCGAGCTCCGCCGCCGCCTGCGCGGCCACTCCGTCCCCGTCGTCACCCGCCTCCGGTTCGACCTCCCGGACGACCGGTGGGAGGCCTGGCAGCAGGCCGCCCGCCGTGCCGACACCGACCTGCCGACCTGGCTCACCCGGCTCGCCGACCGAGCGGCCGCACAAGCATGACGCCCGCCGCGTCCCGGCCCGCCGCACGCCGAGCCGCCGCGTCCCGGCCCGCCGCACGCCGCGCGTGCGCGACCGTACCCGACCCGACCGAGAGGAGCCCCGCGTGAGCACCGCGACCGACAGCCCGGTCCGCGCCGACGGGCCCGGCCACGGCGCGCAGCGCCCGTACGCACTGGCCCACCTGGAGGCCCTGGAAGCCGAGTCGGTGCACATCTTCCGCGAGGTGGCGGGCGAGTTCGAGCGCCCGGTGATCCTGTTCTCCGGCGGCAAGGACTCCATCGTCATGCTGCACCTGGCGCTGAAGGCCTTCGCGCCCGCGCCGGTGCCGTTCTCGCTGCTGCACGTCGACACCGGCCACAACTTCCCCGAGGTGATCGCCTACCGCGACCGCGTCGCGGCCGAGCACCGCCTGCGCCTGCGCGTCGCCCGCGTCCAGGACTTCATCGACGACGGCCGCCTGCGCGAACGCCCCGACGGCACCCGCAACCCGCTCCAGACCGTCCCGCTGCTGGACGCCATCCAGACCGGCCGCTTCGACGCCGTGTTCGGCGGCGGCCGCCGCGACGAGGAGAAGGCCCGCGCCAAGGAGCGCGTCTTCTCCCCGCGCGACGAGTTCGGCGCCTGGGACCCGCGCCGCCAGCGCCCCGAGCTGTGGCAGCTCTACAACGGCCGCCACGCCCCCGGCGAGCACGTGCGCGTCTTCCCGCTCTCCGACTGGACCGAGCTGGACGTCTGGCAGTACATCGCCCGCGAGGAAATCGAACTGCCCCGGATCTACTACGCCCACGAGCGTGAGGTCTTCGCCCGCGGCGGCATGTGGCTGACCGCGGGCGAGTGGGGCGGCCCCAAGGCTTCCGAGCCGGTCGAGCGGCGCCTGATCCGCTACCGCACGGTCGGCGACATGTCCTGTACCGGGGCCGTCGACTCCGACGCGGCCACCGTCACCGACGTCATCGCCGAGATCGCCGCCTCCCGGCTCACCGAGCGGGGCGCCACCCGGGCCGATGACAAGATGTCCGAGGCCGCGATGGAAGACCGCAAGCGAGAAGGGTATTTCTAGCCGTGACGCGCACCTCACTGCTGCGGTTCGCCACCGCCGGATCCGTGGACGACGGCAAGTCCACCCTGGTAGGACGCCTCCTCCACGACTCCAAATCCGTCCTCGCCGACCAGCTCGAAGCCGTCGAAGCCGTGTCCGCCCGGCGCGGCCGGGACACCCCCGACCTCGCCCTCCTCACCGACGGCCTGCGCGCCGAACGCGAACAGGGCATCACCATCGACGTCGCCCACCGCTACTTCGCCACCCCACGACGCCGCTTCATCCTCGCCGACACCCCCGGACACGCGCAGTACACCCGCAACATGGTCACCGGCGCCTCCACCGCCGAACTCGCCGTCGTCCTCGTCGACGCCCGCAACGGCGTCGTCGAGCAGACCCGCCGGCACACCGCCCTCACCGCCCTGCTCCGCGTCCCCCACCTCGTCCTCGCCGTGAACAAGATGGACCTCGTCGACTACGACGAAGAGGTCTTCGCCCGGATCGCCGGGGAGTTCACCGCCTACGCCGCTTCGCTCGGCGTCACGGACGCGGACGCGGTCGCGATCCCGATCTCCGCGCTCTGCGGGGACAACGTGGTCGAACCCTCCGCCCGCACGGACTGGTACGGCGGCCCGACGCTGCTGGAGCACCTGGAGACGGTGCCCGTCGGCGGCGACCCGAGCCGGGAGCCGGTCCGCTTCCCGGTCCAGTACGTGATCCGGCCGCAGACGGCCGAGCACCCCGACTACCGGGGCTACGCGGGCCGGATCGCCTCCGGCGTGCTGCGCGTGGGCGACCGGGTGACCGTACTGCCGTCACGCCGCACCACCACCGTGGCCGGTATCGACGCGCTCGGCCGGGAGACGGATACCGCCTGGGCCCCCCAGTCGGTCACCGTCCGCCTCGCCGGGGACACCGACGTCTCGCGCGGCGACCTGATCGCGGCGGGCCCCGTGCCGGAGCCGGTCAGGGAGGTCGCCGCGACCGTCTGCCACCTCCACGAACGCCCGCTGCGCAGCGGGGACAAGGTGCTCCTCAAGCACACCACCCGCACCGTGCGCGCGCGGGTCGAGGAGATCTCGTACCGGATCGACGTCAACACCCTCGAACAGCGCCCCGCCCCCGACGGGCTGAACGTCAACGACATCGGCCACGTGGTGCTGCGCACCGCCGAGCCCCTCGCGATCGACGCGTACGCCGACCACCGCGGCACCGGCTCGCTCCTGCTGATCGACCCGGCCGATGGCACCACCCTCACCGCCGCGATGGCCGGCGGGGAACGCTCCCCCTTCCGAGGTGACCGAGCCGATGCCTGAGACGTCCCTCCGCGTCGCCGTGATCGGCGCAGGAGCCTCCGGCACCCTGACCGCCGCCCAACTGCTCCGCCGGGCCGCCGCGCTCCGGCTCGCCCTGGACGTGCGGCTGATCGACCCGGCCGCCACCACCGGCCGGGGCGTGGCCTACGCGACCGGTTCCGTACACCACCTGCTCAACGTCCCCGCCGCCCGGATGAGCGCGTACCCCGACGTGCCGGGGGACTTCACCGACTGGCTGGACCGCCGCGCACCCGGCGTCCACAGCGGCGCCGACCACGTACCCCGGGCGCTCTACGGGGAGTACCTCGCCTCGGTACTGGCCGACGCGGCGGCCGAGCCCGGCCCGGGGCGGCTGCACCGGATCCACGAGCGGGTCGTGGGCGTGCGCCGGACCGGCGGCGGCGTGACCCTCACCCTCGGATCAGGCGAGCCACTGCGCGCGGACGCGGCCGTCCTCGCCCTGGGCAACTTTCCCCCCGGCGAGACCTGGGTCCCGCCCGCCCTGCGCCACTCCCCCCGCTACCTGTCCGACCCCTGGGCGCCGGGCGCCCTCGCCGCCCTGCCGCGCGAAGGAACCGTCCTCCTCGTAGGCACCGGGCTGACCACGGTCGACGTCGCCCTCACCCTCAGTCGCGCGGGCCGCACCGTACGGGCGGTCTCCCGGCACGGCCTGCTGCCCCGGCCGCACGCCGAGGCGGCGCTGCCCACGGCCCCGCCGCTGACCCTCGACCCGGGCGCGGGCCTCCACCAGGTCCGCCGGGCCCTGCTGAGCCACGTCTCGGCCTGCCGCCGCACGTACGGGGACTGGCGCGTCGGGATCGACAGCCTGCGCCCGGTCACCGCCGAGATCTGGCAGCGGCTCCCCGTCACCGACCGGGCCCGTTTCCTGCGCCAGGACCAGAGCCTGTGGAACGTCCACCGGCACCGCGTCCCACCGGCCAGCGCCCGGGCCCTGCGGGAGGAGATGGACGCGGGCCGGATCCGGGTCACCCCGGGGGAGGTCGCCGACGCGGTGCCGGTCGCGGACTCCGTCACGGTCCGCTTCCGCGACGGCCGCACCCTGCGCGTCGGCGCCGTCGTCAACTGCACCGGGCCCCAGGAGGACGTCCGTCGCCTCGACGACCCCCTCGTCACCGGCCTCCTCACCTCAGGGCTGGCCGCCCCCGACCCCACCGGGCTCGGCTTCCGCGTCGCCCCCTGCGGTCGGCTCCACCCCCGTGCCGAGAACTCGCCGGCGGCCCCCCTCTGGACCCTGGGCTCCCTCCGCCGCGGCGCCCTCCTGGAAACCACCGCCATCCCCGAGATCCGCACCCAGGCCCACGACGTCGCCACGACCGTCCTCACCACCCTCGCCTGAGCTTCCGGCCCGGACTACGCCCTGCCCGAGGCGACGAGTTCGATTTCGAACCCGTCGCGGGATTCGAGGTACGCGGCGTGCTGGTGGTCGCCGCCGGCGTGGGGGTGACGGTCCTCGAACATCAGGCTCCAGCCGCTCTCACGGGCCTTCGCGGTGAGGCGGTCGACCCGGTCCGCGTCTTCGACGTGGAACGCGAGGTGGTTCAGACCGGGCGCGCGCCGGTCGTGCCGGGCCGCGGTGAGGGCGGGGGACTGCTCGAAGACGAGGTAGGTGGGCCCGAGCTTCCAGCTGCGGCCGTGCTCCCAGCTCTGGTGGAGGACGTAGCCGAGGTCTTCGAGGAGCCAGGACCAGTCCGCGATCGCGCGGCCCAGGTCGGGGACCCAGATCTCGACGTGGTGGAGCGTCCCGGGGACGGGCGCGTCCAGGTCATCAGTCACGGAGAGTGCACTCCTCGGCGAGGGTCGGGGCGGCAGCCTACAGCGGATCGTTCGCGGACCCGGGCGACGGGGGCGGCCGGACGCCTGCCCCGCCTCGACCACCGGTTTAGCATGAAAAGGAAGCCTTCATCCCCAGGGGAGGCCGGTATGGCGTTCGACACGACGGGGTTCGAACAGGAGGACGGCTGCCGATACGTCCCGATCTCCCAGCACGGCCTGATCGGCGATCTCCGTACGGCCGCCCTGGTCGGCACGAACGGCACCATCGACTGGTACTGCTGCCCGCGCTTCGACGCGCCCAGCGTTTTCGGGTCGATCCTCGACGCCGACCGGGGCGGGTCGTTCGAGTTGGCCGCCGAGGTCCCGACCCGCACCAGACAGTTCTACTTCCCCGACACGAACGTGCTGATCACACGGTTCTCCGCCGCGGACGGGGTGGCGGAGATCCAGGATTTCATGCCCGTCGTCGACGAGTCGCGCGAGGCGGCCCGGCACCGGCTGATCCGGCGGGTCATCTGCGTCCGCGGCACGCTCCCCTTCAAGGCACGGATCGCCCCACGCTTCGGCTACGGCGCCGAGGCGCACACCACGCACCTCGAAGGCCACACGGCCGTGTTCCGCTCCCCGTCACTGACGCTCGCGCTGACCGCCACCGCGCCCCTGGAAACCGACGGCCTGGACGTGTGGTCGCACTTCAAGCTCCTTGAGGGCGAGTCCAACGTGTTCGCCCTCGACCGGATCGGCGACGAGGTCCCGCCCCGCTCGTGCCCGCGCGCCGAGGCGCAGGAGCAAGCCGAGGCGACCGTCCGGTTCTGGCGCCACTGGCTGGCCGGTTCGCGCTACCACGGGCGGTGGCGGGAGATGGTGAACCGCTCCGCGCTGTTGCTGAAGCTGCTCACGTACGCGCCGACCGGCGCGATCGTCGCCGCCCCGACCACCAGCCTGCCCGAGCAGATCGGCGGCGAGCGCAACTGGGACTACCGCTACGTCTGGGTCCGCGACGCCGCCTTCTGCGTCTACGCCATGCTGCGCCTGGGGTTCACCTCGGAGGCCGAGGCGTTCATGGGCTTCCTCTCCGAGCGGGGCATCCTGCGGAGCACGGGGGAGAGCGGTCCGCTGCAGATCATGTACGGCATCGACGGGCGCGTCGAGCTGCCCGAATACGAGCTCCCGCACCTGGAGGGATACCTCGGCTCCGCACCGGTCCGGGTGGGCAACGCCGCCACCGGCCAGCTCCAGCTGGACATCTACGGTGCGCTGATCGACTCGGTCTACCTCTACGACAAGTGGGGGCAGCCGATCAGCAGCGACCGCTGGGACGAGGTCGGTGCCGTGGTGGACTGGCTGTGCGAGCACTGGGACCAGCCCGACGAGGGGGTGTGGGAGACCAGGGCGGGCCGGCGGAACTTCGTGTACTCGCGGCTGATGTGCTGGGTGGCGCTGGAGCGCGCGATGCGCATGGCGAACCACCGCGGTCTGCCCGCGGACCTGCCCCGCTGGCGGGAGTCCCGCGACGCGATCTACCGGCAGATCATGCGGCGCGGCTGGTCGGCCGAGCGCGGGGCGTTCGTCCAGGGGCTGGACGACCACGTGCTGGACGCTTCGCTGCTGATGATGCCGATGGCCAAGTTCATCTCGCCCACCGACCCCAAGTGGCTCTCCACCCTGGACGCCCTCACCACGGACCTGGTCTCCGACTCGCTGGTCTACCGCTACGACCCGACGGCCAGCCCGGACGGCCTGCACGGCCCCGAGGGCACCTTCTCGATCTGCTCCTTCTGGTACGTGGAGGCGCTGGCCCGCGCGGGCCGGCTGGAGGAGGCCAGGCTCGCCTTCGAGAAGATGCTCACCTACGCCAACCACCTCGGCCTGTTCGCGGAGGAGATCGGCCCGACCGGAGAACAGCTGGGCAACTTCCCCCAGGCCTTCACCCACCTCTCGCTCATCAGCGCCGCCTTCAACCTCGACCGCGCACTGGGCTGACGCGGCGTCACCGCCGGGCTCTGTTCACCCGTTTGCGGCGAATCGTTGATCCGGTGATGCCTCCCCGCCCGCCTGGTGGAAGGGATCACGGTGGGCCGCCGCCCGGCAGCACGAGGCAGAGCCGGCTCTGTCCCCACGGCTCTGTCCCCACGGCTCTTCTTCCCGGCGCATCACCCGGATCGCGAACGACAGGAGTTCGACATGAGCGAAGCACTCGACCGGAACGCGAAGGTGATCGCGGAGTTCCGAGCGAACGAGGGCAGGGTCGGCGGGATCTTCGAGGGCGCTCCGCTGGTCCTCGTCCACCACCGCGGCCGCAAGAGCGGGCAGGAGTTCGTCAGCCCGATGATGTACCTCCCGCACGACACCGCGCCGGACACCGTCTACGTCTTCGCGAGCAAGGGCGGAGCACCCACCGACCCGGATTGGTACCGCAACCTGATCGCCGCCGGTGAGGGCACGGTCGAACGCGGCACCGAGACCTACCGGGTGACCGTCCGCGAACTGACCGGCGACGAGCACGACCGCGTCTACGCAGAGCAGGCGCGGCGCTACCCCGGCTTTGCCGAGTACGCACGCCAGACCGCCGGAATCCGCATCATTCCCGTGCTCGAACTCCGGCAGGCGTAGCCCACACCCCGGTCAGCTCCGGCGAGTCGAAGGAGAGAGACCATGCCCAAGGCGGTCAGGTACGACGGGGAGGGGCAGGTCCTCGTACGGGTGAAAGCGGCCGGCATCAACCCCAGTGAGGCGGTCATCCGCACGGGGGCGTCGGCGGACCTGTTCCCGTCGACGTTCCCGTCCGGGCAGGGCAGCGACCTCGCCGGGGTCATCGGACGGGGGATCGCGGCCGGGCCGGGCGCCAAGGTGCTCGCCCGGCTCGCCGGCCTGATCGCCGACGGACACCGAAGGCCTCCTGCCTTCGGGCCGTCTCGCCACCTCAGAACAGATAACCCAACATGTCAACGACGCCTGATTCCCAACGCTTCCCGGAAAGCATTTTGACCATCAGCGCATCCAGGGGTTTTTCGGCAATGCCAAACGTTTCATGCTCGTGAAGCATGAGCCATCTCCCGTCATTTTGAACGCACTCGTACCCGTTCGCCAAGTAGATGCGCGGATCGTCCGCGAAGAGGACGATCGCATCGGCGCCGGAAGATCTGGCAGCGGACTCGACCTCCGAGAGCAGCCGGCTCGCACAGCCCTGTGAGCGCGCCGACGCGGTGACGCAAAGGTCGATGATGCCGAAGATCCGGAGCGGGGTGCCACCGTTCGTTATCATCCGATGCTCGATGCCCATGTGCCCGAGCAGCCTGCCATCCCCCCAGGCCAGGTACCTGAATTGCGGAAGTTGCTTGAAATAGCTGCGTTCGGGATATCCCGCGAAGGATTCTTCGAGAAGTGCATGAATCCGTTCGTGCACCTGCGAATCGATCTGGTGTTCTGCTCTCACTTCAATGCGCACTGATTCTCCAAAGATGGTTCTCAACTTCCCGGGCCTCCACGCTCTTGGGCGGGTTCCTTGGATGCCGGGTGATCTGGACCGCCGGGTCGAAGCGGCGCGGCGGCGCGCAGTGCCGCTTCGACCCGGCGGTTGCTGGTCATGGATGCCGTGACGGTCGTCATCGCCAGAAGGAGGACGGCGGCGGCGTAGAGCGGGGTGCGGATGTCGTACGTGGTCGCCAGCCAGCCGCCGAGGAAGGCCCCGATGGGGGCGGCGCACATGGCCAGCATGCGGGAGGTGGAGGCGACCCGGCCCATGAGGTGGGCCGGGACGATCGTCTGCCGGAGGGAGGGCCCGAGCACCATCGTGGCGCCCATGCCGGCCCCGCAGACGGCGAGCGCCAGCCCGGCCACGTACGGGTTCGGAGCAGCGGCCAGGCCCAGGATGGCGAGCCCTTCGACGGCGGCCGTGCAGGTCAGTGCGGTGCCGGTGCCGAGCCGTCGGCTGAGGTGGGAGGCGATGCCCGCACCGAGCAGGCCGCCGGTGGCCTCCGCCGTGAGGAGCAGGCCGAAGCCGTAGGTGTCGATGCCGAGGCGGTCGTGCGCGAAGAGGGCGAGGACGGTCTCCACGGCGAGGAAGGCGACGTTCCCGACCGCCGGGCGGAGCGCGAGCCCGAGCAGCAGCCGGTCCCGGAAGACGTACGAGGCCCCGGCCCGCGCCTGTCGGAGCAGCGACTCGCGGACCTCCGGCACGGGCCGGGGCATGGCGGGCAGCGTGCGTACGAGCAGTGCGGAGAGCGCGAACGACACCGCGTCGGCGAGCAGCGGAACCGCCCGCCCGAGCGCGAGCAGCGCACTGCCCGCAGGCGGCCCCGCGAAGCCGGACATGGCGGTCTGGGCTCCGCGCAAGCGAGAGTTGGCCCGCTCCAGGAGCGCGGGGTCGCGGCCGAGCAGATCCGGCAGATAGGCCGTGGCGGCCGTGTCGAAGAAGAGTCCGCCGAGGCCGAGCAGGAAGGCGACCGCCGCGAGCAGCGGAATGCTCAGCACGTCGAGCGCGGCCGCTGCCGCCGGCGCCGCGAGCAGCACCGCACGCGCCGCGTCCGTGACCCACATCGTGCGCCGGCGGTCCCAGCGGTCCACCAGCGCACCGCCGAGCACCCCGAAGAGCAGCCACGGCAGCGTCCCGGCGGCCGTGACGACGGCGAGCGCCATCGGATCCCGCGTCAACGTCAACGCGATCAGCGGCAGCGCGGCGTGCGACACCCCGTCACCGAGCGAGGACACCGTCTGCGCGGTCCACAGCCGTCCGAACCCGGTCGGCAACTTCCTGTCGTCCGAGGTCACTTGGAGCCCCCCTCGGCCTGCCCGCGCGGTGCCGGGTGGAACAGCGCGAAGACGAGTGACGCGTCCGGCAGCGACGGATCGGACAGCTCCCGGTACTCGTCCGCCAGTGCCTGCAGCCGCGCCCCCAGCTGCGCGAACTGCTCCTCGGTGAGCCGCAGGTGCGCCATCCGTACGTGCCGCTCGCCATCCACCGGCGACGCCTCCAGGTCCGCCACCGCATGGCGCATCAGCACATCCGGCCCTCCCTCGCCCGGATCCGGCAGCTCGATCGACCGCGCGGCCATCGCGTAGTACCGCTCGGTGACGCCCCGCACCTTCCGCGTCCGCACCACCTTCACCAGGCCGGCCCGCTCCAGCAGCCGCACGTGGTAGCTGGAACTCCCCTTGGCGAGGCCCACCCGCTCGGCGATCTGCGTGATCGTCGCCGGCTCGAAGCGGAGCACGGCCATGATCCGGTGGCGCGTGAGGTTGGAGACGGCGCGCAGTTGCTCGTCGGTGGTGACGTGAAACGTCTCGGGGACGTCATCGGTAGGCATGAGAGCAATGGTCAACGTTTCTTGACCATTGTGCAAGGGCTTTCGCGCAGACCTCCGGAATCCGCCGTCCGGCGCGGGACCTTCATCCGCCGGCGAACGTCACCGCGGGGGCGCCACCAGGCCGATCTCGTAGGCGAGGATGACGAGGTGGACCCGGTCGCTCCGGCACGGAGCCCTCCCTGGACGTACGCGTCGTCGTCGAACGTGGTGAGGACGAGGATCCGGGTCTTCGAATTCCGGATCCGCGTTGAGCCGGCGGGTGGCCTCGATGCCGTCCGTGCCGGGCATGCGGATGTCTGAGCCCGGCTCAGCGGGCGGCCTCCGCCGCGTCTTTGCCGAGCGTCAGGCCACTGAAGTCCACGTGGACGGCCGATTCTCGCGCCGGCACCCGCGAGCTCACTTCAAGACACGGGCCCACCCACGTTCAGCCATGTCGTAGGGGCCGTGGGGCTGGTCGATCTGCAGGGACAACCCGTCGCCCGGCGCGGGGAAGCGGACCGGGCCGAGGCCGCGTACCGCATGGCGGTCTTCTCGTCGAGCCCGAAGACCTCGGCGAGGTGAAGCGGGTCGGGGCTACGGTTGTGCGGTTCTGTGAGAGGGGCGAGGCGTGGCTGCGTTGTTGGGGCGGCAGGAGCTGGATGCGCGGGTGGAGTACCGGACGTTCGGGTTCCAGGAGTCGGACGACGGTGTCGTGCCGGTGCCGTTCCCGGACGGCTCCGGCTGGGGAGTGTTTCTCCAGGAGCACGTCCGCCGGTTCGACGTGTTCAGCGCCGGCCACACGCACACGGCCGCGGTGACGGCCCGCGTGTGGGACGGTCCGCCAGATCGCGAGGACGGCGAGTGGGAGGAACAGGGGGAGATCGACTACGAGTCGGTTTCGGGTGATGTGGCGGTGTGGGGGAGCGGCCGCTCCGAGGAGCTCATCCGCCTTGGCCGCGGCGGAATGTGGCGGGTCCGTGTTCGCTGCGCGGGTAGAGCGGAGGTGGAGCGTGTGACGCGGGATGAGGGCACGGCGTACGGGGTGGAGCGGTACGTGATCGATTTCTGGCCGAAGGCCGGATGAAGAGCGGCCCCCGCTCGTCGATGACGGAGCGTTCATGGGTGGAGGCGACTCCGCGCGACTGGGCGGACGGTCCGTGGCGCTCGCCCAGTCCCCGTTCCGGGCCCGGACGGGCACCTGCCGGCCTTCAGAAGTACAGCGATGGGTCCTCGGGGGAGAGGTGATCGGGGAGCACGCCGTCCATGCACCCGCCCACGAGGGCCCTGAGGCAGCCGCGGTGGGTGGCGCCGAGGTCCTTGGGGAGATGGCTGCCGCACCACCGGCTGGCGTTCTCCTGGTCCGCGGCTACGGCTCCGGACGCGGCGCCGTCGGGGTTCCGGGCGGCGTCACCGGCGGGTATCCGGGCGGTGTCCTGGTTGGCGCGGCCGAAGGCGTGGCCGGCCTGGTAGGCGTCCCAGGCATGCTCGTCACAGCCACAGCCACAGCCACAGCCACAGCCACAGCCACAGCCACAGCCACCGCGACCGTGGCCGCCACCGCCTGAACACGACTGCGGCCCACACCCCTGAACCCGGGTGAGGGCCGCAGCCGATGCTCAGGCGACGAGCCGGGAGCGGAGGCGGGCCAGGGTGGGGGCGTCCAGCCCGAGCCCGTCCGTCAGGAACTTCCCGAAGCTGCCGTAGTTCGCGACGGCCTGGTCCCGGAACGCGGCAAGGTAGTCGCCGCGGACCTCCTGCAACGGGATCAGCAGGTCGGGGTTCTGCATGTACCCGGCAGCCCCCACCTGGTCGCGCAGCGCCTTGTCCGTCGCGGCCCGCAGCGAGTTCGACAGCAGGTAGTCCTGTTCGGAAGTCGAGGACGGCACGCCGACCGCGCGCAGGACCGTGTCGGCGAGCACACCGGTGCGGTCCTTGCCCGCCGAGCAGTGGAAGGAGACGGGCCCGGTGGCGTTGGCGATGTCCTTGATGGCGGCGCCGAGCTGGGCCCGGTTGGCGGAATTGGTGACGAAGCCCTCGTACAGGGCCACCATCCGCTCCTCGGCCTTGCCGTTGCCGAGCTGGGCCTGCTGGTAGACCGGGTCACCGGAGCGCACCACACCGCCGATGAAGGCGAACAGCGAGGTGTCGTCCACGGGCCGGGCCACGGAGACCACCCCGGCGGGCAGCTTGTCGGTTCCGTCCGCGCCGATCTCCGCCGCCGTACGCAGGTCGATGACCTTGGAGAGGTTCAGGGAGCCGACGGCGGCGGTACCTGACGGGGTCAGCTTGGACAGGGTCTCCGTGCGGTAGACGGTGGCCCACTTGGTCTTCTTGCCGTCGTAGGTGGCGTACCCGCCGATATCGCGGGCGTTGACGAGGCCTGGTATCGAGAGGACCCGCTGGCCCGTGGCGGTGAGCTGCGACTGCCGGGTGTGCGGCGCCGGGGCCGGGGCCGACGCCGGGGCCGGCGCGGCCACGGCGGGGGCGATCAGGCCTGCGAGGGTCAGGGTGAGGGCGGCGGCGGTGGCGACGCGGGTCGTGAGTTTCATGGGGGTTGTGTCCCTTCCTCGGGGAGGCGGGACGTTAGCGCGGAGATCGCCAGACCGGAAGAGCTGACTATCCGTCAAATTTGCTGTGACGTACCGTCCGGCCTGGCAGTATCGCGGGAATGCCGAAGCCTCAGCTGCTGACCGCCCAGCACGTTCCCTCCGTCGAAGCGGCCCTGGGCTCCGAGGGGACCGTCTTCCGCACCTTCGCCGATCAGGACTCGGGCTGCGTCTCCTACGGCATCGAGATCGACGGCAGCGGCCGCTTCTTCGTGAAGACCGCCGCCACGGCCGACACCGTAGCCTCGCTGCGCCAAGCGCTGGCCGTGCACCAGGTCGCCGCCCATCCTCGGCTCATCCCCATCGTGCACGGCTTCACCACGGACGACGGGCTCGCTCTCGTCTACCCGTGGGCCGACGGAGAGGTTCTGTACCACCCGACCCGCAGTCGGCACGGCGGCCGCGCCCACCCCGACAGCGCGATGGCGCGCTTCCGCCGACTACCCCTGGAGAAGGTCCACGAGGCCCTCGCCGTGATCCTCGACGTCCACATCGTCGTCGCCGACGCGGATCTCGTCGCCGTCGACTTCTACGACGGCTGCATGCTGTACGACTTCTCGTCCGGCACCATGCGGCAGTGCGACAGTTGGCCGCAGGGAACCGGGCTGGGCCGTGCCGCAACCTTGAGAACCGGCCGGTTCGGACGGTGCAGTGCACGGGTCAGACGTGTCCCCTCGGGTGTGCACCCTCCGAGGGAACACGCTGTGCCTCGTGCCCCTATGTGAGGGCGGGCAGGAGGATGCCGACCAGGGCGAGGCCGAGGGTCAGCGCGCAGAAGAAGACGAACGCACCCCGGTCGAAGGCGGCAGTCACTGGTGCGCCGCCCAACCGGGCGGTGCTGTAGCCGAGGACGCCGATGACCGCGCACAGCACGACGAGCACCGTGAGGGCGAGGAAGAGCAGCAGGAGGTCGTGCGTGCTCACGCGGCGCCTCCCTGGGAACGGCTCAGGCGGGCCGGGCCGTTCGTGTGGGGCTGCTGCCCGTTGCCGGCGGGCGGCTTTCGGTCGAGCATGGTTTCCCTCTCTTGTGAGGACCGGGGCCCGCCGGGGCGTAGGTGTAGGAGCCTTCCCGGCGGGCCTTGTGGGTGCTTCCAGTTCTACGGCGCCGAAAAATGTCCGCCAAGCCGGAAAATGCTTTGACCTGCACTTTCGTGACTTTGTCGAATGTCATCACGCGAGCGGTCGGCAGCGGCGAGGATTGTCCGGAGCCACAGAGGTGCTCGAGGGCAGGAGGAC
Source organism: Streptomyces sp. WM6372 (assembly GCF_001279655.1). Lineage (NCBI taxonomy): Bacteria > Bacillati > Actinomycetota > Actinomycetes > Kitasatosporales > Streptomycetaceae > Streptomyces > Streptomyces sp. WM6372. Next base: position 80,720 of record NZ_LGDB01000217.1, read on the forward strand.
ATTCGATGACTTTGACTCCGAAGCGCCGGCCGGGGCCGAAGCTGGTCGAGGACCCGGCCCTGCTGAAATACGGGTCACCAGAGGTCAGCGAACTCATCGCGCGGATCCACCAGATCGTCAACAAGTCCGGGGGCACCCTGACCGAGGCGGCCAAGGGTGGGGGCATGGAGAAGCAGGACCTGCACCGTCAGCTGCGCAAGGCGCGACCTGACTGGCATGTGGTTGAGCTGGTCGTGGCGTACTGCATCAAGAAGACGGGCGGTCAGGACCGGCACGGCTGGCGCGATGAGGTCCGCGGGCTCTGGGAGAAGTCGCAGAGGACCGCGCCCGGCGCGAGCGCGGCCGCGGCGCTGGCCGCCCCGGATCCGGGGCCCTCGGCCGGTCCTGGGTTCCTGGTTCCGCTGCTGGGACTCGTCCTGGAAGGCCGGTACGAACTGGTGGCGGACCGCCTGGCCGATGCCGACCTGGTCGACGCATCAGGCGTGGGGGAGATACTGAAGGAGATCGGGAGCCGCAGCCCGGGCGCGGCGGCCGCCGTGATCCAGGAGGCAGCCGCACAGGGGCGCCGGGACGTGGCCGATACCTGGATGGAAGCCCTGGAAGGCTGTGCGGAGGATGTCGCCGCCGCTGTGCGGCGTCATCTGCCGCCCGATGTGCCGGAGGACGTGGACTCGTCCGAGCCAGCCGTACCTGCGGTGAGCGTTGAGGACCTGGACCCGATGGTCTTCGATGGCAAGCGCCTGGCACTGCTGGTTCGCCGCGGTGACGTGGCCCGAGCTGTCACGGACATCCTCATTCGGGCTACGCCCGATCCGGAGGATGACAGTGCACGGACCAACTTCCTCAGTCGGATGGGCCTCGGGCATGACGGCGTACGCATTTCCGACGCTGTCCGCGGGGTCCTGGCCCTGCGTCAGGGCGACGCGGAGGACCCGCGCACGCTGGCGGCCGTCCTTGGGTCGCTTGTCCTGCGGGGCCACACAGACCTCGCCGCCGCCGTCGTTCATCGGCTCGGCGCGGACGACGCAGTGTTGGCCACAGACGTCCTGCACGCCGTGCCCCGCTCCCAGACACTCGCTGTCTTGCGTGCCTCGACCACCGCGAGCGGGATGACCATCGGATTCGGGGCCACCGGGGTGCTGCTGGCGCGGTCGCCGGCGCCGGTCGCCGCCGAGTTCCTACTCGCTGCCGCGCGGGACAGCCAGGGTGCGAAAGAGCCGACCGACCTGCTGATGGGACTGCCGCACCGCACCGCGGTCCTCCAGTGCATGGCAGCGGGCGACCACCAGCAGACCGCCCGCGTCCTCAACGCCGTGGCCGTGGACTGGAGCCTGATCGGTGACGACACCCCGGAACGTCTGATCACCGCGTCGTTCCTGCACGTTGCCCGCGCCGACAGCACTGTCGCTGCCCGGGTCCTGCTCCAGTTCCTGCGCTTCAACACCCGCAGCGCAGCCGACCTGCTGTACCTGATGGAGACCGCATCCGCCCATGGTGATGCCACAAAGGTGACGGCCCGGGCCCTTGCGGGCACACTCGATCTCGCTCCTCCAGTGGCCGCCACACTGATCGCCCGCATGGCAAGGCGGGAGGACTTCCCCGTCCGCCTCCTGGAGCAAATCACCGTGGACAACCTGACCCACGGAACCCTGCTCGCCACCCACATGCTGGCCCAGGACCTTGCGTACTTCCGTTCTCAGATCCCACCCATGATCCGCCGGCAGGCCACCACACTCGCCGCGGAGCTCCTGCAGCAACTCGCAGTCCAGGAACCCGAGGCCCCCTGGACCCTGATCCGCCAGGCTCTCACGGCAGGGGCCACCCAAGCGGCCCTCGCCAACGCCGACGCCTACATCGCAGCCTGGTGAACACTGCTACAGATCCGGTCTGAGCCCAATTCGCCCGACCCGCTGGAACCGCTGCCGCCCCAGATGCTCGCGGACGGGGCCGGTGTTCGCTGCATCGAACAGGACGAACTCGACGCCCGCCACGCCAAGCGGAGTCTTCCTCTGCCGCGGTGCGGTGCTGGGCCGGTGCTCCGCGCAAGCGACTGCATCCTTTGGACTACGGTGGTTTCAGCCCTGTGGAGGACGTTCTTGCGGCAACGCCGCGAGAGGGTTGATCCGTGCGAACAACCATCGGATACACCGTCGAAAGCATCGGCTACGTCGTAGGAGCCCAGGGGCTGGTCAGCTTCGCTTCGCAGACCTTCTTCGGCACGGAGTGGGGCTGGCTGCACAAGATCGTCGACCTTCCGTCCGCCGCTTACCTCGGCGTCGTCGCCGTGGGGCTGGCGCTCATCGTCGGCGGGGTGAAGACGCGGAAGGCGCCCGGGCGCCAGGAAGTCGCCTGACCGGCGGGCCTTCCAGCCCGCGCCTCCCCCCTTCTGTGCGTAGCGGTCGAAGCCTCGGATCCACACCTCGGCGCCTCGCCGCATTTGCCTGGTGTTTTGGCTACTTGCCGTGAGGTGGCGGGGGCTTCGCGCTGCCGCGGCCGCAGAAACAACCGGGTCCCAAGAACTCCCCGGATCACGCGGGGCCGGCCATGCCCCCACGGGGCCAGGACCGCATCGCACGACGGACGGGTCGGCGCCGGCCGACCCGCAGCTGCCGTTCCACCAACAGGACGCCCACGATCAGCACCGACAGCCTCCTCAGCTTTCGGCGGGCACGCTCCCGAGTTGAGCCAGGCACGGCGAGGCGGTCGTCGTTGCCGGGGCCCGGCACTGACGTGGAACGGTTCGTGTGCCACGCTGCGGAGCATGGGGTGGACATTCAAGGTGCACGGCGGTATCGCGACCGCGCTGGGCACCATGCTGTTGGTGCTGGCCGCGCTCACCTGGCTTCCTGGCACGTTGCCCATGAGCGGGTCGAGGTGGCTCTTGGCGGTGATCGTCGTGCTGCTCTTTCCGATCTTCATATCGGCGCTGGTGCGTATGTTCTTGGCGCGCGCGGACCGGCACTCGGCGTGGCTGGCCTTCCGGTGTCTTCCCGGCAAGGCGCAGACGGGACTTGCGGCATTGGCCCTGTCGGGCATCGTGATGACGGTCCTCAGCGCAGCTGGCGAGCAGAACTTGCAGGCCGCCGAGGCGAAGGACGGCCGGTACTTCGCCTACGACACGACGCCGAATGCGCGCGGCACCGTCGAGATCACCCGGAGCCAGTACCAAGCTGTCCTGGAGGCCGATCAGCGCGGCATGTTCGCCATCCCGGGCTTGCTCTTCATCGGCGCCGCATATGCCGTCCTGACAGCCGGGGAGCTGCGCCGAGCGGATCGTGGCTCCATGGCGTCGCGACCCGTTCGGGTGCCCGCGGTCACGGCTGCCGGCTCCCGCAGGAGGAGGCCGGCAGCGCGGCGGCGACAGTAGTGCCGGCTCGGCTCACCCGCGCCCTGCCGCCTCCTGCTCACGGGCGTTGAGGTCGGCTGCCGTCGTGCCCGCCCAGTGGCCGACGAGCTCCGCGTAGTGAGGGCTGCGTACGAGCAGTTCGGCATGGGTGCCCAAAGCCGTCCGCCCGCCGTCGAGGAGCAGGACCCGGCGGGCCCGGGTGGCCGAGACGAGCCGGTGGGCGATGACGATGAGGGTGCCGGGGCGCTCGGTGAAGGCGGCCTCCGCGCGTTCCTCGGCGACCGGGTCCAGGTGGCAGGTCGCCTCGTCGAGGACCACCACTGGGGCGGCGCACGCGTGGACCCGGGCCAGGGCGAACAACTGCCGTTCGCCGCTGGAGAGTTCGGCGGCCGGAGAGCGCAGTCGGGCGTCGAGCCCGCCGAGCCGGTCGATCACCCCGGCGAGCCCGACCGCCGCGGCGGAGCGCTCCAGTCGGGCCGGTCCGGCATCGGGAGCCAGATAGGCCAGGTTGGCGGCGACCGTGCCCGGGAAAACGTACGCCTCCTGCGGGACGAGGGCGAACAGCCGACACCGCAGTGCCTCCTCGAGGTCCGTCACCGGGCGGCCGTCGAGGCTCACCGTGCCGGCGGTCGGGGGGATGATCCCGGCGAGCAGCGCCGCGAGGGTGGACTTCCCGATGCCGCTCGGGCCGACGATGGCGAGGTGGTCGCCGAACGGGATCTCCAGGCTGAGCCGACGCAGTACGGGCTCGGCGTGCGGACCGTAGGCGAAGTCGAGCTCCCGCACCGAGATGTCGGGGGCCGCCCCGCGCCACCGGGGCGCCGGCAGTGCCGGGAGTGCCGGCAACACCTTCGAGCCCCCGGAGGACCGGGAAGACCGGGAAGCCTGGTCCAACTGGTCCAACTGGTCCAACTGGTCCTGCCGGTCCTGCCGGTCCTGCCGGGCCGGAGAGTCCGGCACCGTCGCCGCCTCGGCCAGCCGGTGGAGCACCACGCCCAGCTGGCTCCAGTACCCGGACACCGCGCCGGCCAGCATCTGTAGCGCCGGCAGGAGGTGGGCCGCCACGTAGGTGGCCGCGCCGACCACCGCGCCGGGGCTGACCGATCCGTGCTCCACCAGGCCGGGACCGGCCAGCAGGAGCAGCAGCAGCGGCAGTTGGCCGCCGAGCAGGACCACGGGGACCCGCAGCGCGGCCGCCAGTCCGACGGCGAGCTGTGCCCTGGCGGCCCCGGCCACCTCCTGCTCCACGATCGAGGCGGCGTGCGGTTCGGCCGCCAGCGCCGTGATGTCGCGGGCCGCGCCGAGCGCCGCCCCGGCGTGGCCCGCGACCTTCTCCTCGGCGAGGACGAGCAGTCGGCGGCGCGCCGTCAGTCGGCGCATCGACCAGAAGAACACGGTCAACGCCGGTACCAGTGGCGCCAGTACGAGAGCGGCGAGCAGCGGGTCGAGCGCGGCCAGCCCGATCACGGCGGCGAGCAGCGACACGCCCAGCGGCCGGGCGGTGCGCAGCAGCGTTCCGGTGAGGTTGCGGACGGTGTCCACCTGGCCGTTCAGCTGGGCGACGGCCGCAGATCCACCGCCGCGCCCGCCCTGCCCGCCATGCCCGCCGCGCCCGTCGGCGGTGGCCCGCTCCAGCACACCGCGCACCACGCGGCGCACCAAGGTGTCCCGCAGGTTCTCGACCACATCGGCCAAGGGAGTGAACAGGGCGCGCTCGGCGGCGGCCCGGGCGAAGAACAGCCCGGCCAGCAGGGCGATCCAGGACAGGCCGACGCCCGGCCTGCCGGCCAGGAACCCGTGGTCGAGGGCGGCCGCGGTCACCCAGCCGGAGGCCAGGGCGGGTGCGGCTTCCAGGACCGACCAGCCGGCGATGCGCCGCAGCGGTCCTCCGCTGCCGCGCAGCCCGTCGGCGAGCAGCCGTGCTGCGGGGGCGCTGAGTCCGAGGCCGATCCTCAACGGTGTTCGACGCGGCACCGCTCCTCCTCCTTCTCATCCTTCTTCTTCGTGGGATCCGGGCCGGCGAGGGACCCGATCGCGCCGGCCGGCCCGAACACCGCCCGGTACTCGGGATCCGCCCAGAGCACGTGGTGCGGGCCGTAGGCGCGGATCCGGCCGCTGTCCAGCCATGCGACGAGGTCGCAGCGGGCGGCGGTGGCGGCGCGGTGGGCCACCACGAGCCTGGTACGGCCGGCCAGCAGCTCGGTGACGGAGCGGCTGACCTCGGCTTCGGTCACGGTGTCCAGGCCCGAGGTCGCGTCGTCCAGGACGTGCACCAGTGCCGGACGCAGCAACGCCCGTGCCAGGCCCAGCCGTTGGCGTTCGCCACCGGACATCGGGGCCTCGTCCAGCGGGGTGTCGTAGCCGGCCGGGAGCCGTCGGACGAACCGGTCGGCCCGCGCGGCGCGGGCGGCCCGGACCACGTCCTCGCGGTCGGCTCCGGGGCGGCCGAAGGAGATCGCCTCGTGGACCGTCCGCCCGTACAGCTCGGGCCGTTCGAAGGCGTGCACGACCAGGGTGCGCAGCCGGTCCAGGGGCAGCTCGCGCACCGGGACGCCGCCGATGGAGATCTCGCCCTCGTCGGGGTCGGTGAGCCGGCCGGGCAGGCCGGCCAGCACGCTCTTGCCCGCGCCGGTACGGCCGACCAGGGCGACGGCGGCGCCGGCGGGCAGGTCCAGGTCCAGCCGGTCCAGTACGGGCTCACCGGCGTGGCGGACGGTGACGCCCCGCAGGAGCACCGCGCCGTCCGCGGGCACCGTGTTCCCCGTGCCCCCGGCGGGCGGCTCGTGCCGGAACACCTCGCCGAGCCGGCGGGCACCGGCCCGGGCCTGGGCGATGCCGAGCAGGACGTCGATCTGGTCGACCATGCCGGAGGCCAGGGCCAGGTATCCGGAGACGGCCAGCAGGCCCGCCGGGCTGAGCCGGCCGTCCGCCACCGCGAGGCCCGCCACCGCGAGGACCAGCACGTCGGTCAAGGGCAGCAGGAGCCCCAGGCGCCACACGACGTCCCGCTCGGTGCGCCACATCGCGCGTCCGGCGGCGGAGAGTTCGGGCAGCGGTTCGAGGACGCGGTCGGTCTCGGCGGCGAGGGTGCCAGCGGCCCGGATGGTGCGGACGCCGGCGAGCGCGGCCACCAGCCCGTCGGCGATCCGGGACTGGGCCCCGAGGTAGTTCTCCTGGGCCCGGCCCGCCTCCTTCATGAAGCGCTGGGCGATCAGCACCGTCAACGGCATGGCCAGGGTGAAGGTCAGCCCGGCCTGCCAGTTCGTCCACCAGAGGGCGGCCAGGGCCGCCACCGACCCCAGGAGCGAGATCGCGCTCTCGGCGGCCCAGGCGGGCAGGCCCGCGGCCATCGGCGCCGACCGCACGACCTGCGTGACCGCGTCGCCGACGGCGTGCGGCGACCGGGGCCCCAGCGCCAGGAGATGGCGGACCGTCAGCATGCGCAGCCGGTGGGTTCCGGTGGCGTTCGCGGACGAGGCCAGCGGTCCCGCGGCCGCCTCGCAGAGCGCGCCGGCCACCAGCACGGCCGCCAGGAGGGCGGCCGGGCCGCGGACGTCGGTGCGGTCGAGCACGGCGCCGACCGCGGTGGCGAGGAGGGCCGGCAGGGCGACGCCGACCGATATCCGGGCGGTCAGGAGGACGCCCAGGACGGCCAGTCGCAGCCGTACGGGGGCCAGCGCGGCACGGACCGGCCCCCTGGCCGCGGGCGTGCGCTCCCCGGGCCCGGCGGTCGGTGTGGCGGCGCCGGTGCCGTCCTCAGGCACCGGAGTCGGCCGTGACCGGGCACGAGATGCGGCAGGTCTGGGCGCAGCGCTCGTGGGCCGACGGTTCCGGCATGGGCAGGAGCTGCAGGGCGTCGGGGTCGATCTCCATGGTGCTCGTCCTTTCGAAGAGTTGACGCCCACCGGGCTGCCCCGGCGTGCGGGGCAGCCCGGTGGTGGGACTGCGGCGGGGGAGGCCCGGCCGGGCCGGCGTGCCGCACTCGGCGGCCGCGGCGGTCGTGACCGCCGATCCGGCTCCCGGCTCCGGCCGGGGCTCCCCTCCGGCTGCTACCGGCCTGTGACGGTGCAGGTGTTCGGGCAGGAGACCTGGCAGGAGTAGCCGCAGACGCCGGCCTGCTCCTCTTCGGCGGGCAGCTGCTGCAGGGTGTCGAGGTCGAGTTCCATGATGGTGTTCCTCTCCGGAGTTCGTTACGGTCGGCAGGTCGCCGGCCGCGGGTTCGTGCGGGACCTCAGCCGGTGGCGGCGCAGGTGACGTCGCAGCTGACCCGGCAGGAGATGCGGCAGATGGTCGTCTGCTCCTCCTCGGCGGGCAGCTGCTGCAGGGCGTCCAGGTCGAGCTCCATGACGGTGTTCCTCCCTGTGGGCGGGTGCGGTCGGCAGATGTGCCGGCCGGCGGGGTGGGCGGGACTACGCGCCGGTGGCGGCGCAGGTGTACTGGCAGCTGACCTTGCAGGAGAGGCGGCAGATGGTCGTCTGCTCCTCCTCAGAGGGGAGCTGCTGCAGGGCGTCCAGGTCGAGCTCCATGGGTGATCACCTCCTTTCGGTGCTCAGCGGGGCACGGCGGTGCCGCGGGGAGGTCCGGCTCACCGGACCGCGGTCACGACCCGTCGGGCTGGGTGTACGGGCAGGTCACCTTGCAGGTGTAGCTGCAGATACCGGCCTGCTGCTCCTCGGTGGGCAGTTGCTGCAGGGCGTCGAGGTCGAGCTCCATGGGTGATCACCTCCCTTCGGATGTCGGCGGAGCGCGGCGGTGCCCCGGGGTCGGGGCGTCGCGGCGACGGGGTGGGAGGTCCGCTTGAGCGGTCCGTCCTCACGCCGTGGTGGTGTCCTCGGTTCCGGTTCCCATCCCTGAAACGCAGCAGGTGCGGCGGCAGGGGGTGGCCTGCTCCTCTTCGGCGGGCAGTTGCTGCAGGGCGTCGAGGTCGAGCTCCATCAGTGATCACCTCCCTTCGTGTCCGGTGGTGCCGATACGGACCCGGGCGGGGCGGGGTGGCCCTGCCCGGTGAGGAACCGCACGACCGATGCGACGACCGGATCGGCGGTTCCGGCCCCGAGCGCGGCGTGGCCGCGGTCGGGAAGCTCCAGGTAGTGGAAGTCGGTGCCGGGGCGACGGCCGAGGGACGTCAGCCGTGCCGCCAGCGCCCGTGAGTGGCCGACCGGTACCGAGTCGTCCAGGGCGCCGTGGACGAGCAGCAGCGGCGCCGCCAGGGCGGGGGCCAGACGCTCCACGTCCCGCGGACCGAGCCGGTCCCGTACGGGGGTCAGACCGTCCAGTCGCTCGACCATGGAGCGGACCTGCGCCGAGCCGTCGGCGTGCAGCCGCGGGCCGGACAGGAACGGCGCCACGGCCGCACAGGCCGACCAGCCGTCGGGCTCGGCCGCCGCTGCCAGCAGGGCCAGGAAGGCGCCGTAGCTGACCCCGTACAGGGCCGGCCGTGCGCGTCCCGCACCGCGCTCGCGGGTCAGGAAGCGTCCGACGGCGGTGACGTCGGCCAGGTCGGGACCGCCCCACCTGCCGCTGATGGCCAGCGTGTGGGCGGCGCCGTAGCCGGTGCTACCGCGCTGGTTCGGCGCGACCACCGCCAGGCCGGCCGCCGCCAGCGCTTGCAGGAACGGATCGAAGCCCAGGGTCCAGCGGCTGTTGGGGCCGCCGTGCAGGGCCAGCACGACCTGCCGGGCGGTGCGCCAGTCGGGCCCGTACAGCACGGCCTCGACGGGGCCGCCCGCGCCGGGAAAGGTCTCCACGCGGGCCGGCTGGTGGTCGGGCCGGGCCGGTGCGGGAAGTTCGAGGGCGGTGCCGGCGGGCGGCACCCAGCCGAGGGTGCGCGGCCGGCCCGGGTCGGAGTGCGGCAGCCACAGCCCGTGCCCGGTCCACGCCGCGAACGGCAGCAGGTCCCCCGGCGGCATGCCGATCTGACGGGCGGTGCCCGAGACCGGGTCGAGAACGGTGAGGAACGACCTGGCCCCCGACGTGGTGAGCAGGGCCAGCCGGTCGCCGTCCGGGTCCAGGGCGAGCGGGTGGACCGAGCCGGGGAGACCGGTGTCGCCGTGGACCGCGCGCAGGGGCGCGTCACCGTCCAGGTCCGCCAGCGCGAGCCGGTTGCCCTCGGGGGTGAGCCGGGCGAGCAGGACCCGTCCGGCGGCCGCCGCCAGTACGTGGGCCGGCCCGCTTTGCGCCGTCAGGTCCCGGAGCCCGCCGTCGCGAAGGTCGAGCACGACCGGCCGCGGTTCGTCGTCGAGCAGTCGGGTGAACAGGACCCGGTGGCCGAGCACGGTCCCGCCCAGCAGCGTGCCGGCCACGCGGGCCGTCACCTCGAACCGGGGCCGGTCCCCGCGCACCGCGAGGACGAGGGTGTCGCGCGCCGCGCCGCCGCTCACCCCGAGGGCCAGGAGCCCGGCCCCTTCGGGCGCCGGGAGCAGCCGCAGCGGCCGCCCGCCCGGTACGGAGACGGTGTCCCGGTGCCCGTCGGCGGTCAGCCGGGCCAGTGACTGCGCGCCGCCCCGCCCGTACCAGGAGGCCAGCACGCTCGTGCCGTCGAGGGGGAGGAGCTGGGTCCAGGCGGGGTCGCTGCCCAGGTCGGTCCGCAGGTCCGGACGGGGACCGGACGGGCCCAGGCTCCACCCTTCGGCGAAATGGCGCCCGTCGGTGCCGGTGGCCACACACGCCGCCCGCAGGCCGTCTGCGGAGAACCGGAAGCTGGTGCGGACCGTCACCTCGGCATCGGCCGGTGCGACCTGACGGCCGTCCGGCGGCGGGACCGCGGTACGGGCGCTCACGGCCGCACCCGCGTACAGCCGGCCGGCCCGCCCTGGGGGAGCACCGGTCCGTCGGCCATCCACGGCCGCGGACCGCCGTGCCGCAGCCGGAGCAGGAACCCGACGACACCGCTCAGACCGACGTTCCAGTCGGCGGTGACCTCCAACCCGCTCTCGTCCGCGATGAGCAGGCGGCCGTCCCGCACCGCGTGCCGGGCGTACAGCGTGGCAGCCAGCTCCTGCGCCCAGTCCCGGTACGGCCCGCCGACGGCGTCGGCGAGGTCGAGCAGGAACTCGCCGTTGCCGGCCAGACCGTGGCAGGCAACGGTGGGCGAGGTCCACCGCGCGCCGCGGACCGCGACCGCGGCCTCCTCGGCGGCCCCCAGGTGGGCGGGGTCCCGGGTGTCCTGCCAGAGCCGGACGAGGAACGTACCGACACCGGACGCCCCGCTGCACCAGTGGTACAGCATCCCGCTGCCGGGAGCGTCGTCGCGGTCGGTGCGCCAGCGGGCCCCCCACGGGCCCCGTTCCGCCTCGGCTACGAGGGTGTTGCCGGCGTCGACGGCGGCATCCAGGTACTTCCGTTCGCCGGTGGCCCGGGCGGCGGCCAGCAGGGCGTACCCGACACCGGCCACGCCGTGGGCGAAGCCGAGGTGCCGGATGCCCGCGAGGGCCGAGTCGAAGTCCTTGGGGACCGGCCAGTACACCCGGTCGCCGTCGTACTCGGCGGCGGCCAGCAGGCCGTCGGCGGCCTCGGCCGCCCGCCGGCGGAACTCCTCGCGTCCGGTGGCGTGCCACAGGTGGAGCTGGGTGAGCGCGCTGCCCGCGGCGCCGTGGCAGACGTCCGGGTTGGGCCAGCGGACGGGCAGGGCGAGGGCCAGCTCGGCGGCGTGGCCGGCCAGTTCCGGGTCGTCGAGGCGCCGGGCGGCGTCGTGCAGCGCCCAGGCGGTGCCGGCGCGCCCGAAGTAGAGCCCGGGCAACGGCTTCGACACGTTGGTGCGGCGTCGGTCGAGCCAGCCCGCCACCTGCGACAGGGCGGCGCGCAGTGCGTCGCTGCCCCCGCCGGGGCCGGCATGGGTGTCCGCGAGGGTCAGCAGGCCGAGCACGCCGGCGGCGCCGTGCTGCACGTTGCAGGCGTCGGAGCTGCTGCCGAATCCGGTACTGGACCACAGGCGCGGCCCGTCGTCGCCCGGCTCCGGGAGGGTGGCCAGCAGATGGGCCAGACCGTCGTCGACCAGGCGCTGCTGGAGATCGGGGCCGAGCCGGTCGGCGGGGAGGCGCCGGTCGGCGGGGAGGTGCCCGTCGGCGGCGGCGCCGCCGGGTGAACCGGCCGTCCGGAGCCGGTCGTTGTCGGAGCCGGCCTCTGCCACGAGCGCCACGGGGGCGTCGACCACGAGCGCCACGGGGGCGTCGGCGTCGAGTCCGTCCAGGAACTCGCCCAGCCGGGCGAGGGTCCAACGCGCTCCCGGCTCCTCATGGGTCAGGCCGAGCACGGCCGGTGCCAGCAGGCGGGCGGCCCGGTTGCGGACCCCGCTCATCGTGAGCAGCCCGGTGAGCCGCGGCCGGGGGGAGGACGGCTCGGGCCGGCTCTTGGGGAACGCGGGCGCGGTGCCCACGGCCAGGTAGAACAGGACCCCGCCGAGGGAGTAGAGGTCCGACTCCAGGCCGGGCATCGGGCCGAACCGCGGCCCGCGGAGCACCTCGGGCGCGGCGAACCCGTCGGTGAAGCCGCGCGTGGCCCACTGCCCGGGCCGCACCGCCAGCTCCGGGTCGATCAGCCGCAGCCCGCCGTCGGGCCCCACGATGATGTTGTTCGGGGTGAAGTCCCGGTAGACCATCCCCCGGTCCTGGACCAGGGCCAGCAGCGCGGCGAGACGGCGGGCCGTCTCCACCACCCGCGCCGGATCGAGGCCCGCCGTGCGGTCGGTGCGGTCCAGCTCGTCCTGCACCCATTGGGTGAGGGTGCTCCCGGGCAGGGACTCCTGGACGAGGAAGGTGTGGCCGTCCACGTCGAACAGCTCCACGTGCCCGGCGGCGATCCCGTCGAGCTCCGCCAGCACGGCGGACTCGTGCCGCAGCGCGTCGCGGGCGTCCTCGCCGGTCACCCGGGTGCCGACGTGCGCCCGGGCCTGCTTGACCACCACGTCCGCTCCGGTCCGGTGGTCGATCGCCCGGTAGATGCCGCCCCGGGCCGAGTGCCGGATCGCCTCGCGGATCTCGAACCGGTCGGCGAGCAGGACCGGCCCCGGCGTCCTGGGAGCCGACGGGGCCGCGGCCGGGGCCGCGGACGGCTCCGCGGGGAAGGGCGACACGGCCCAGGCCGGCGGGCAGAACCACGGTTTGCGCAGGTCCTCCAGGGTGGTGCCGTCCGGCGCCTGGACCCGCAGCTGGTGGCTGCCGTCGTTGGTCAGCACCGGCACCCCGCCGTACACGCCGTAGCGGTAGTGCACCAGGCTGCCCGGGCGCAGCCGGCGGTCGGAGAGGATGGCCGGGCCGGGCAGTCCGGCGGTGGCCTCGTCCAGGGCGGCGGCGAGCCGGCGCAACTGCTCGTCGTCCGCCGGGTAGCAGGTGACGATCTTGCCGCACTGGGCGCGGTCGTAGCGGTCCGAGGTCATCTCCTCGACCACCGCGATGCTCTTGGCGAACTTGAAGCCGCAGCCGGCCGCGACCAGGACGGTCGCCGCACGGTGCACCACCTCGGGCGCCGACAGCCGGGTCGCGGACAGGTGCAGCTTCCAGCCCTGGATCCGCTCGTCCCGCTCGGGCGGCATCACCCGGCACCAGGCCTCGTCCTCGGTGACCGTCCAGTCGCGGGCACCGTGCTCGGCGAGGACAGCCCGTGCCAGGCCCTGCAGACGGAATCCGTCCGCCGCGCCGGCCATTGCGCGCTTCTCGCCCGACCCTGCGACCTGCTGCACCAGCTGCCTCCCGTCCGTGTGTGTGCCGGCCGGGCCACCGCGGCCGCCGGCCGGCGAGGCATGCCTCGCCCCGGCACGTCGGTGGGTGGGGGCCGTGCTCCCCGGCGTCTGCCGGGCACAGGAAGGACGCTAGTGCGGCGGGTGCGCGCCGCAGATCGTGGATTCCCGCAGAGCGGACCCGTATGGGGCGGGCCGCGGGGGGACTGCGGGAAACCACGACACGTACGTACGGGGCCCGCGGCAACGTCCCTGCGAGGGCCCGAGAAACGGTTCGGCCCCGGGGCGCTCCCGCAGTGCTGCGGAAGGCTCCGGGGCCGGTGAAGACGCGTGCCGCACCGTGTGCGGCAGCCGTGGGACCGCCGCTCCGTGTGCGGCGGTCCCACGGCTGCCGGCGGGTCAGACGGAGTCCAGCGCCCGGGCGAGTCCCCCGCGCCGGGCGATGCCCAACTTGCCGTAGACGCGCGTCAGATGCGTCTCCACGGTACGGACGCTGACGAACAGCCGGGCGGCGATCTTCTGGTTGGTGAGCCCTTCGAGGACCAGGTCCGCGATCTCGCGCTCCCGGGCGGACAGGACGGAGTCCGCCGGGCCGGCGGCCCGCAGGAGGGAGGGCGCGCCGTCCGCGGGGCGTTCCTCCCCGCCACCTCCCGCGCGGCCGTGCCCGCACCCGTCCGGGCCGCCCGAGGACGGGGAGGGCGGGGAGGACGGGGAGGACGGGGAGGACGGGGGGTACGGGGCGGACGGGTCGGACGGGGAGTGCGAGGGGGAGGGTGCGAGCGGGTGCGAGCCGTGCAGCTCCGCAGCCGTGCTGCGCAGCGCGTGTGCGCCGGCCCGCTCGAACTGCTTCTCCGCGGCGCGGACCGCCCGGGCGAACTCCTCGTCGCGCCCCAGGCTCCGGGCGGCGCGTGCCGCGACCAGGTGCGCCAGCCCGGCCTTGACGGGCCACCCCGCCGCCGCCAGTTGGTCGCCCGCCCGGTTCGCGAGCCCCGCGGCCCGCTCGTGCTCGGCGCGGACGGCCGCCAGCCGGGCGCCGGCGAGCTGCGCGACGGCGCCGCAGACCGCGAGCCCGGGCACCGGGACGCGGTTCGCCTGCTCGGCGTGGCGGGCGACCGCCTCGGCGTCCCCCGTCCGGGCCCAGAACTCGGCCGCGAGATCGTGGCCGTGGACGCACATCGGATCGGACCGCTCCCCATCCGGGGACACGAGCAGCCGGACCGCCTCCGCCGGCGGCAGCGGACGCCCCAGGGCCAGCCCGGCCTCGGCCCGTACGTGCCGGACGAAGCCCGCCCACATCCACGTCTCCGGCTCCGGGCAGCCTTCCAGGAGCGCCAGCGCCGGCCCGGCGGCCTCGGGGCCTGCCCCGTACAGGATGGCCCGCAGCCGCAGGCCCGCGGCCGGCGCGAGCATCTCCGTCGTGCCGAGCGACCGGCCCAGCTCCAGTGCGGTGTCCGCCGCCGCCAGGGCCTCCTCCATCGGTCCGGACGCGGTCAGTAACGAGGCACGGACGACGTGCAGTTCCGGCAGCATGTAGCGGTGGTGGTGGGCCTCCGCGAGCGCGAGGGCCTCCTCGACCCGGCGGGCGCACTGGTTCGGCCGCTCCAGCAGGATCTCCGCCCAGCACAGGTCGGGCAGACCGCCGAGGAGCCGCAGCCGCTCGCTCCCGGTGAGGGAGTCGGCGCTGCGCTCGGCCGAGTCGAGCGCGTCGACGGCGCCCGGCACGTCCCCCTGGACGATCAGGCTGAGGCTTCTGAGGGCGTCGGCGGCCGCCGCGAGTTCCGGGCGGTCCGACGGGATGTCGAGGGTGTCGAGCCGGCCCAGACATCGCTCCCACTGACCGTTCATCATCTCGCGTCTGGCCAGGCTGATCTCGGTCTCCACCGAGGTGTCCGGCCCGCCGGACGCGGCCTCCCGCGCGCGGGCCGCCGTGCCTGCCGTACGCGGCCACTGGCGCGGGACCACGCCCGGGTCGGCCGGGGCGTCATCGGAGAGGCCGGTCTCGCGCAGCAGTCGGTACGCGCGTTCGCCCCGGCCGCGCAGCCGCTCGCCCAGTGCGAGGAGGTCCGCCGCTGCCGTCGAGTCCCCACCCGAGGCGGAGAGCAGCGGGCGCAGCACCTCGGCGGCTTCGTCGAGCCGGCCGGTGACCGTGAGGGCACGTCCCAACAGCAGTGCGGCCCGCCGCAGTTGGACACCGTCACCCCGGTCGGCGAGCACCCGCAGCACGGTGCGCAGCCGCCGGATGCTGGTCTCGGGCGCCTGGTGCAGCTCCGCCCAGGCGATGTCGACGAGCCGGGCCAGCTCGTCCCCGGACGCCGTATGGGCCAGGTGCTCGACGTGCGCGGCCCAGGCGCCGGGAGCGGAGCCGCGCCGGTCGAGATGGGCGGCGGCTCGCCGGTGCGCCTCGACGCGCCAGGCGGGGCCCGCCAGACGGTAGCCGACGGAGCCCAGCAGCGGCCTGCCGAACCGGTACCACCCGGCACTGCCCACCACGCAGCCGTGGTCGGCCAGCTCGTCGAGGGCGATGCCGACCTGGCGCTGCGGCAGCACGGCCACCTCCGCGACGAGCGCCGGGTCGAACTCCGCACCGGCGACGGCGGCGGCCTGCAGCACCGCCCGGGCGCCGGCCGGCAGGCTGTCGAACTCGCCGAGCAGGTCGGGGTCCGGGTACCAGCCGTCGAGGAGGCCCACCGGACGGGGGTCCCCCGAGGCCAGCTCGCCCGCCAGCTCGTCGGCCCGGTCGGCCGGGAGGGCGGCCGTCAGGGAGTGGAGGGCGCGCAGCTGGCGGGGGTTGCCGCGGCCCGCCGCGATGAGCCGGCGCTCCCGGGCGGGCGGGGCCCCCGGCACCAGCAGGGCGGCGTCGGCCGGGGCCAGCGGGCCGAGCGCGATCCGCAGCGCGGCGGTGTTCCCGAGCGCCCGCGCCAGCCACGGCGGGCAGCCCCCCGAGCGGTGCGCCAGCACGAGGCCGAGACGCTGGTCGGCCGGCCCGCGCAAGACGTGTTCGAGCAGTCGCAGGGACTCTTCGTCGGCCCACTGGAGGTCGTCCAGGACGAGGAGCACCGGCGCGCGGTCGGCGTTCTCCAACAGGGTGTCCCGCAGCCGGCGGTGCCTGCGGTGGAGCTGGGAGGCCCCCGGGGCCGGCCGGTCGGCGAACTCCTCCAGCAGGTCCAGCGCCGGGGTGTGGTAGAGCGCGTGCATCAGCAGCCCGTACGGCACCTCGGTGTCGGCCGGAGTGGCCACTCCCCGCAGCACCTCGCGACCCGCCGCCGCGGACCGCTCGGCCAGCGCGCCCAGCAGCCGGGTCTTGCCGATGCCGGCCGTGCCCTCGATCACCGCGACCTTGCTCGTCCGGCGCTCTTCCGTCAACAGCAGGGTGAGCTGGTCCAGTTCGGTGTCCCGCCCGATCAGCGGCCCTGCCGTCGTGCCCGCCGCGCCCGCATCCGTCACCGCTCTAAACACCGGCATCTCCCCTGATGTCGCGGGCACGGTGCCGACCGGCCAACAGGACGACCGACACCAGACCTTCACGTCACGCCCGTACGTCCCCCCGAACCGAAGCCGATCATCGCTTCCGTCGCGCTTCCTGTCGAGTGGGGGACCAACGGCGGCCGGGCGGAGCCGCGGGGCCGCCCGGAGCCACGTCCGACGGCCCCTCCGCGCTTCGAGGCGGGCCTGCGCCCCAGGGGTTTCGTGACGGGGCGGTGTTTCGTCACGCGCTGTCGGCGGGCCCGGTTTCCCCGGACCCCGGCCTGCGCCGGGCCCGGTACGCCCGTGCCCGGCAGGCGGCCGAGCAATGCCGTGCCGGTCGGCCCGCTCGGCCCGACACCGGGCGGCGGCCCCCGGCCGCCTGGAGCGGCGCACCGCAGCCGGGGCAGCAGCGGGACGGGCCGTCCGGGCCGGCCGCGGTCGGCTCCGCGGTGGCCGGATCCGTGGCCGTGGTTGTGTCCGTGGTTGTGGCCGGCTCCGGCTCCGGCTCCGGATCCGTGGCCGGAGCGGGCGCCGCCTGTTCCGGCAGCGACCGGGGTGTCTGCGTCAGACCCTGCCGCTCGGCGATCACCCCGGCCTGGAAGCGGCTGTGCGCACCCAGCCCGAGCAGTAACTCCGAGACGTGCCGGCGACAGGTCCGCAGCGAAATGCCCAGACGTCGCGCGATGGAGTCGTCCTTCAGCCCCTTGGCCAGGAGCGTCAGGATGCTCCGCTTGACCGTTTCCGAGATGTCGTGGGCCGCCTGCGGGCCCGTGGCGAACGGCGTCGCGTACTCCCAGTCCCGGTCGAAGACGTCCAGGAGGTAGCCGAGCAGGTCCGGCTCCCGGATCAGCAGCGCCCCGCCGGACCGGGACGGCAGGAAGCCCAGCTCCCCGTCGACGATGATCATCTGTGGGAGCACCTCCGGGAGCGTGCGTACCTCGGCCCCCGCCTCGATCAGCCGCTCCGTGTGGGTCCGTGTCGCCGGGTCGAACCGGGTGGCGTGCTGGTAGAGGCTGCGCATCCGCACACCTCGCTCCAGCAGCGCCAGGTCTCGCGGCAGCGCCTCGCGCAGCGCGGCCTCCGGGAAGGAGCCGCCGTGCTTGGACACGAGGACCTCTTCGCGGCAGTTGTCGATGACTTCCGTCAAGAGCGCCCGCACCGCGAACTGGTCGGCGAGGTGGTCGATCGTGCCCTGCGGGAAGGCGTGCTGCCGTGCCTGCAGATAGACGGGGATGAGGCCGGTGAACGCATCGCGCCGGCGCTGGAGTTCGTCGCGCCGTGCCTGTAACTGTTCCTCGTGCGCGCGCAGCGAGGCCTCCGGTCCGGACAGCAGCCGGGCCCCCGCCGCCTGCGGGCTGACGGCCTGCCAGCCCTCGCCCTCGGCCTGTACCAGGCAGCTGTCGGTGAGCAAGCGGAGCGCGGCGGCGCATTCCTCCTCCGTCAGGCCGGTCTCGGCCGCGGCCCTCGGCAGCGCCGATGTGGCGAGCCCGCCCTGCACGAGCATCCACCGGTACAGCAGGATCGCCGCGTGGTCGACCTCGGGCATGCCCTCGTCCCCGCCCGCCTCCATGTGCTTGCCTCCTAAAAGTGCATGGCACACAGATGATCCCTTACGGGTCTGCCGGTGTCATCCCGCGGCTGGCAGAGTCGGGAGTGCCAGGGGGAACGGCATGACCGGCCGGAGCCCCGCCAGTCACATGCCATACGTCACGGAGGAGTTGTCGTGATCAAGAAGACCGTACGGGGGATGGCGGTGCTGGCCGCCGCGGGCGTGGTGTGGACGGGCGCGGCGAGCGCGACACCGAGCGCGACGGCGGGCACGGCCACGGCCGGTACGGCCGTGGGCGAGGCAGATCGGCATCCGGGCATCCGGCTCGGCGAGATCCACGACCAGGACCAGGACCACGACCACGACCACGACCACGACCACTGCGCCACCACGACCGCGTGGGGCAGCGAAGAATGCCCCCGCAAGCGGCTCAACTGAGACCGCCCGGGTGACCGGGTGCGGGGGCGGCGGATTCCATCCGCCGCCGGTTGGGTGGATGCGGGCCCGAACCCGGTGGAAGGGCAGGACATGACGGAACGGTCTGCGGGGCACTGCCCCGCAGACCGTTCCGATCCGCGAACGGATCGTCACCGCACCAGCTGAACGGGTGTGTCGCCCGTGGTTCAGTGGAAGCTGGTGTTGTGGCACTGGAAGCTGGCGCTGCTGATGAGGAGCAGGCCGCCTTCCTCCTCGGCGATTTCCAGCTGCTGGAGGTTGAGGATGG
>NZ_LGDB01000218.1:0-20458 GCF_001279655.1 Streptomyces sp. WM6372
GGCGCTGCTGATGAGGAGCAGGCCGCCTTCCTCCTCGGCGATTTCCAGCTGCTGGAGGTTGAGGATGGACATGGTGTTCACCTCCTTTCCGTGCTCGTGCGGGCGGGCGTGTCACCCGTGGCTCAGTGGAAGGCCGGTGTGGTGCAGCACTGGGATCCGAAGCTGGCGCTGCTCATGAGCAGCAGGTCGCCTTCTTCGTTCGCGATCTGCAGTTGCTGGAGGCTGAGGATGGACACGGTCTTCACCTCGATTCCGTGGGCGGAGGTTCCTTCGCGGCCGGGCCGGGCGCTCCCGCCGGAGGCGGGACACGACTCAGGCGGCCGTGCCGTGGCACGCGTAGCTGATGGCGCTCGCGAGCAGAGCGGCGCCCTCCTCCTCGGAGATCTCCAGCTGCTGGAGGTTGAGGATGGACATGTCGGTCACCTCCTTCCGGCGGCAGGGGTTTCGCTGGGCCGGGATCGGCACAGCAAGCTTCAGGCGGCGGTGGCCGGTGCCGGCCCGCCGAGCAGGGGCAGGAGATGGTCGGTGCCGCGGTGGGCGCCGTCCATCGCCAGGAGCACTCCCGCCGATCCGGTGGCGAGGTCCATCGACAGCCGGACCAGGTGCCTGCCGGGGAAGGCGAGCCCGTCGCCGTGCGGCACGGCGTGCCGCCACAGATCGTGCCGGTGCCCCTGGAGCGCGGCGTCGTCGTCGGCGCCGTGGCCGGCGGCCGTCAGGAAGTACAGCAGTCCGGCGCGGCCGTCGAGCAGACCGGGGAAGACGGTGAACTGGCCGCGTGCCGCGAGCCGGATCGAGTCGAGGGCGTCGGCGAGGCCCTCCCCGGTGCGGTGCTTCAGGAAGGCCGCCAGGGCGAGTCCGATGCCGGTGGATCCGGTGCCGAGGTAGAGCACGGACCGCCAGCCGTCGTCGACCTGCAGGGAACCTTCGACGTCCACGCACCGTGCGAGGTCGCGGCGCAGCGCCTGCTCGGCGAGGTCGAGGTAACCGGGCTCGCCGGTGCGTTCGTGGAGCCGTACGAGGAACAGCGCGGCTCCGGCCGCCCCGGTCATGAGGCCCGCGCCGGGGTCCTTGGCGACCGGGTGGTCAAGGGCGGCCCCGATGCGCTCCGCGACGCGGTCGGCGATGCGAAG
Source organism: Streptomyces sp. WM6372 (assembly GCF_001279655.1). Lineage (NCBI taxonomy): Bacteria > Bacillati > Actinomycetota > Actinomycetes > Kitasatosporales > Streptomycetaceae > Streptomyces > Streptomyces sp. WM6372. Next base: position 1,131 of record NZ_LGDB01000218.1, read on the forward strand.
GGCCTGGTCGAGGTGGCCGCCGTCCCCGCGCCGGGCATGGAAGCCGAGCGCGGTCAGACCCGTGCCGGGCAGTCCGGTCAGCAGACCGAGGCTCGTCGGTTCGCCGGTGCGGTCGAGGGCCCGGCCCAGGATCTCGGTGGCCTCCTCGCTCCGTCCCAGGAGGTCGAGGACGGTGGCCACTCCGCAGGAGCCGTTGAAGAGGCCGACGGGCGCACGGTCGATGTCCCGCAGCGTCGCGGCGACGAGCCAGTCGCTCCACGCGGGGTCGACGGCGTGGCCCGTGGCGTGCAGGGCGTACAGGACACCCGCCGCGCCGTTGGACAGGTTCGTCCCGCCGCCCTCCCGCGCCCCGTCGGGATCGTTGGGGAAGAGCCGGTCGTCCCGGTCGGGGGTGGCGCAGGCGGTGAGCGCCGCGACGAGCCCCGCCCGGTTCTCCTCCCAGTCCCTGCCGACCGCTCCGGGGCCCGGTGGTGCCGGTGAGGTGGTCCCGGCGATCGCAGCCATGGCGGCAGCGGCTTCGTGGGCGTGGCCGGCCGGCAGGGGGAAGAGTTCGTGCGCCCAACGTGCCAGCTGATCGGGCTTGGCCGGGTCCGGGTTGGACAGCGCCGTCAGCGGGATGAACTGGTCCAGGCGCAGGGCGGCCAGGCTGTAGGCGTCGATGTCGGTGCCCGTGACGTGGGCGGGCGCCGCGAACCCCGGCGCGCCCAGCAGACCGGTGCGCTCCTCGCCGATGGGGTGGGCGGCTTCCAGGTCGATGAAGGTGACGGTGTCGTCGGGGCGCACGATGACGTTGTTCGGGTGCAGATCGCCGAAGACGACCCCGGCCCGGTGGACGGCGGCGACCGCCGCGGCGACCTTGTCGAGGACCGCGAGCGCCCAGTCGGTGTACTCCGCGTACGTCTGCGGTGTCGCGCCGGGTCGCACCAGCGGCAGGCGCCGCACGCCGGCCTTCGCCAGCGCGTCGCCGTCGATGTACTCCTGGACGAGGAAGTCGTGCTCCCAGTGGGTCTCGTAACCCAGCACACGCGGTACGAGACCGGTCCCGGCCAGCGCGGTGAGCATGCGGTGCTCGTGCCGCAGGCGGGCGACGGCGTCCAGACCCCGCGCGTCCAGCCCGGCCAGGGGCCGTGCCTCCTTCAGCACCACCAGGTCGCCGGTCCCGGTGTCCTTGGCCAGGTAGACCCCGCCCCCGTTGGAGAAGTGCAGCGGCCGCACGATCTCGTAGGGCAGGTCGACGCGGCTGATCACGCTGAACCGTTCGATGCGCTCACGGACGAAGCCGGGCATCGGGGCCCACTGCGGCGGGGTGAACGCCGCCGTCCGCGGATCGGCCACCGGGGTTCCGTCCGGCCGGACGATCGCCAGCACCGGAGCGTCGCCCCCGTCGTCGGCCCATATCGCGGCGAACGCCCCGTACCGCAGGAACACCGGGCTGCGCTCGCTCCAGCGCAGGTCGGACAGGATGTACGGGCCCCGCTGCCCGTCCAGCGCGTCCGTGAGGTCGTCCAGCAGCGTCTTCAGCTCCGCCTCGTCCGCCGGGTAGACGGCGATGAACTTCCCCGAGGAACCGCGGTGGGCGTACTTGGAGTTGAACGCCGACAGCAGCCGGCCGCTGCGCAGGTACTTGAAGGCGACGCGGTGGGCGGTGCAGACGGCGGCGGCCCGGTCCAGGACCTCCTGGGCGGCCGGGACATCGGCCGATACGTGGATCTTCCAGCCCTGGTTCGGCAGCGGCCGGCCGAAGAACACCCGCACCCATACGTCCGCGTCGTCCTGCACCACGGTGGCGTCGCCCACCTGCGGCGGCGTCCAGCGTTCGTCCTCGTCCGCCAGGCGCTGCGGCACGTCGAAGAACACCGGGTCGGCCAGACAGAACGCGTACATCTGTTCCAGGTTCATCGCTTCCCCCTGCCGGAATCCGCTGCTGACACCGGCAGATCCCGGAGGCAGCGGGTCAGTTCGTCGTTCATGGCCACAACTGTGCGGCGGGCCGGTCCTCGTGCGATGAACGGACGGCCATCGGCGCTGATCACAGCCGACGATCGCCCGCTCATCCCGCGTGGACGGCCACCGGCGATCTTCATTCCAGGCGGCCGCGGGGCCGCGCATCGTCAAGGAACAAGGGAAGAGCCCCCCATGATCAACTCAAAGCGCCTCCGGCTCGCGCTGGTCGCCCTCGCCGCCTCCGCGGCGACGCTCGCCGCGGTCCCGGCGCAGGCGGCGACGTCCGTCCCGTCCCAGACCCGGATCCAGGCCGCGGCGACCGCTCAGGTCGCAGACCTGGTGGACTCGCCGATCTCGCCGATGCGCTGCCGCGACGACGGCCAGGGCTGCCCCGAGCTCAGGAGCCCGTGCGGCGTCGACCAAGCTCCTACCACCATCAGCATCTGGTCGGAACACATGCTCGATCGGATGACCCAGCGAGGCATTACCGAGGAGCAGGTGCGGGCCGTCGTCGCCACCGGCAACGGCTGGTGCCAGGTCAGCCAGAAGACCTTCCTGTACCAGGAGCCGGTGGGCAACAGGACCCTGGTGGTTTCCATGGCCTGGAACAAGGGCGAACCGAAGGCTGTCACCGCTTACTGGAAGCCCGCTAACTGACCGGCCCGAACCGGAAGGGCTAAGGTGACGGTGGCCTGCACGGATCCCCCGTCCGCAGCGGCCACCGCCACACCGTCGTACACGCTGTCAGATCGCTCGACACCGCCGAGGAGTCCGGATGCGGGCAGGGGACGGAGCCGACGGCGCGCCCGGAGGTGACCACACCCCCCTCTTCCGGCTGCTCGGGCCGGTCCGGGTGGGCCTGCCCGGTGCTCCGGCGGCTCGCCCGGGACCGCCCCGCCAGCAGGCGGTCCTGGGCGTCCTGCTGTTACGACGGCGCCGCCCGGTCACGGTGGCCGAACTCGTCGCCGCCGTCTGGGGGAACGACGCCCCGGCCAGCGCGGCCGGGAACCTGCGCACCTACGCCTGGGGGCTGCGCACCCTCCTCGAACCGGGACGTGCCGCCGGGGAGCCGGCCCGGATCCTGCGCGGCGACGAGCACGGGTACGCGCTGCACACCCCGCCGGAATCGGTCGACGCCTGGCGGTTCGAGCAGCGGGCCGAGGCCGCCCGGCAGGCTCGCGAACGCGGCGACACCGCCGCCGAACACGCCCTGCTGGCCGACGCGCTCGCCCTGTGGTCGGGGGAGGCCCTGGCCGGCGTACCCGGCCCCTTCGCCGAAGAGGAACGGACTCGGCTGACCGCCCTGCGCACGACCGCCCGCAAGCGGCACATCGTCTGCGCCCTGCGCCTCGGCCTGCACCACACCGTGATCCCCGAACTGGTGCTCCTCACCCGGGAGTTCCCGTTCGACGAGGAACTGAGGGCCCTGCTCATGCGGGCCCTGCACGGCTGCGGCCGGCAGGCGGAGGCGTTCACCGTCTTCGCTGACACGCACCGGATCCTGGGCGAGGAACTCGGCGTCGCCCCCTGCCCGGAACTGACGGCCCTGCACGCCCGGCTCCTCGTCCACGACCCGCCACCCCTCGCCCCGGACCGCCCTCGCGCCCCTGTCCGGCCACAGGACCGAACGGCCCTCCCGGACGAGGCGGAACGCGCCCTCGCCACGGCGCGGCGCGTCCTGACCGAGGGGGCGGACCGCGGCACCGTCCCCGTCCTGGTGATCACCGGGCCCGGCGGGGCGGGCAAGACGGCACTGGCCGCGCGGATCGCGGACCTCGTCGCCGACCGCTTCCCCGACGGCCGGCTCTTCGCCGACCTGCGGACGTGGAGCCCGGTCCCGGCCGGTCCCGGCCCGCTCCTGGCGCACCTCCTCCAGGCCCTCGGGGTCCCGGCTTCGCGGATTCCCCCCGACCCGGACCAGCGGGCCGCGCTCTACCGGTCGGCCCTCGCGGGACGGAGCGTCCTCGCCGTCCTCCACGGCGCCCGCGACGCGGCGCAGGTCACGCCGCTGCTGCCCGGCACCCCCGGCAGTGCCGTCCTCCTCACCACCCGCTCCCGCGTCCTCGCACCCGCCCTGCCCGCCGCGATGCGCATCGAGCTCGCCGCCCGCTCGTACGCCGAAGGCCCGCCCCGCGGAGAGCGCGCGGGCACACCGGGCACCGGTGCTCCGGGCCAGGAGGACCTGCCGCCCGCACTGGCCCGCGCCGCCCGCCGCCTCACCCGCTCCGAAGCAGGCGCGTCGTCCGTCGAAGCCCTCGCGGCCGTGCTGGGCACCACCCCGGCGGACGCGGCCCTCATCGCCGAGGCGCTGGTCGACGCGGGGGCGCTGGACACGCCCACCGCGGGCACCTACCGCCCGCCGGCCCGCCCCTGAGGGACCAGGGGGTGTCCGCCGCCTGAATTCGTGACGCGGCGCCGGAATTTCGTCACAGGTGCCCGTCCGCCGGGTGCGCCCGGACGGGTCAGAGCCGCACGCACCCCCCAGACCCCTCGTGCGGCCCCGCTTCTCCCGGCCGAGCTCGGGCGCCCTTCACCGCATGCCTCCTAAAGGTGCATGGCATTCACATGATCCTTCGAGAGGGCAGTCAGGCCACCGCCCTGCCTGGCAAGGTCGTTCCAGGCCCGGCGGGCCGGCCCCCCTGCCACCCGCCGGGCCAGGGGAATCCGTCTGCCCTTCAACGGAGGTGACGCCGTGCGTACGATCCCCACCGTGGACCGCGCTGAGCTGCCCGAACCGTTCTTCTCCGTGCTCGGCGCGGTCCGGGCCCGCAGCGGCGGCGTACCGGTTCCGCTCGGCTCGCCGCAGCAGCGGGCGCTGCTCGCGATGCTCCTCCTGCGACGCAACGACCTCGTGGACCTCGACGAGATCGTCGACGGCCTCTGGGGGGAGGAGCCACCGCGCACCGCGGTGGGCACGGTCAGGTCGCACATCTACCGGCTCCGGCGTGCGCTCGGGTCCCGGATCGCGACCCACGGCCAGGGGTACCTCCTGCACGTCGCCCCGGGCGCACTGGACCTCGACGTGTTCGACGGGCTCGTCGCCAAGGCCCGCGCGTGCACCGCCGCGGAGGAGACCGGCGAGGCGGCCGGGCTGCTGGCCCGGGCGCTCGAGTTGTGGCAGGGAGCTCCGCTCGCGGGGCTCCCCGGCCCGCACGCCGGGATCCACCGCGAACGCCTCTCCGAGCTGCGGCTCTCGGTGCTGCTGGAACGCATCGAGCTCGACCTGCGGCTGGGACGGCACGACCGGCTCGTCCCCGAACTGACCGGCCTCTGTGCGGAACACCCCCTGCACGGAAGACTGCGGGAACTGGCCGGGCTCGCGCTCGCACGCAGCGGTCGCGGCGCCCCGGCGGCGCCGGACGAGCGGGCCGCCCGCCCCCACCGGCCACACGGGACGCCGCCCGCCGCCGATGCGCCCACCGCACCCGGTGAACCACCCGTCCCGCCGGAACGCGCCGCGCCGCCGCTGCCGCCGCCGTCCCTGCCCAAGCCGGCCCAGCTCCCCTGCCCACCGGACCACCTCATCGGCCGCACGGAGGAAGTGGCGCAGCTCCTCGGCACGCTGACGACTCCTCGACCCGGGTCCATCGCCATCGTCACGGTCACCGGCACCGGAGGCGTCGGGAAAAGCGCGCTGACCGTCCACGTCGCCCAGCGACTGCGGGACCGCTACCCGGACGGGCAGCTGTACGCGAGCCTGCACGGCACCTCGAAGGACCCCGCGGACCCCGGCACGGTCCTGGCCGGCTTCCTCCAGGCGCTCGGGACACAGGAGCCGGAGATCCCGGCCGGTGCGCAGGAGCGGGCCGCGCTCTTCCGCACCACCGTCGCCGACCGGCGGATCCTGCTGGTCCTGGACGACGCCCGGGACACCGCCCAGGTCGAGGCACTGCTCCCGGGAACGCCCGCCTGCGCGGTCCTCGTCACCGGGCGTTCCACGCTGGACGGGCTGCCCACCGTACGCCGCGTGCGCCTGGAACCCCTGGCCGTCCCCGAGGCACTGGCCGTGCTCGGCGCCGTCGCGGGTGCGCAGCGGATCGCCGCCGAGCCCGACCAGGCGGCGGCCCTGGCCGAGCGCTGCGGCGGACTGCCCCTGGCCCTGCGCCTCGCCGGCGCGCGCCTCGCGGCCCGGCCTTCGTGGACGTTGTCCGACTTCGTCAGCCTCCTCGACGGCAGCCACCCGGCGTTCCCCGCGCTGCCCCCCTTCTCCGTGTTCCCCGCGCCCGCCGGATCGCAGGACGGCATCACGGCATGCATCCGGCCCGGCTACGACCTGCTGGAGGACGAGGAGGCCCGGCTGTTGCGGCTGTTGGCGCTCCCTTGCCGGGGCGCCACGGACATCGCCGGGGCCGCCGCCCTCGGGGGGCTGTCACCGGCGCGTGCCGGGCAGTTCCTGGAGCGGCTGACCGGCCTCGGTCTGCTCGAATCGCCCTGTCCGGGTGTCTACCGCCAGTACCCCCTGCTCCGGATGTTCGCGGCCGAGCGCTCCCGGGAGCAGGACCGGCCCGAGGAGCGGGCAGCGGCCATGACCCGCTTCCTCGACCACCTTCTCGCCGAAGCCCGCACCGTCCACGCCGCCGAGCGCCCGGGCCACCACGTCGTCGGCCTGCTCACGCCGGGCACGTGCTCCGGCCGCCCCGACAGCCGCCGACGGCTGGTCGACCCCGAACACGACGGCGCGCTCGCCTTCGCCGCGCAGATCCTCGACGCCGTGCCGTCGGCCGTCGCCGTGGCCGCGGACCTTGCGCTCGCCGTCGAGCCGCTCCTGGAGGGCTCGTACCTGTGGGCCGATGCCCTCGAACCGCTTCGCCGGATCCTGCGGACCGCCCAGGACCAGGGGCACCTGCGAGCGGCCGGCCGCGCCGGTCACCTGCTCGGCAGCGCACTGGCCCACCTGGGACGGCTGGACGAGGCCGACCGGATCCTGGACGCCGCCGAACACGCGGCGCGGGCGGTGAGCGACGAAGCGGTACACGGCGGGATCCTCAACCGCCGGGCCCACGTCTGCCAGTACCGGGCGCACTGGCACCAAGCCGACGCCCTGCACCGGCAGGCCGTCACCGCCGCCGAGGCGTACGGAAGCGACTGGGCCTGCCGCAACGCCCGCGCGAACAGCGTCAGCACGCTGCTGCGCCTCAGCCGGCGTGACGAGGCCTCCGAGATCAGCCGGGCCACCCTCGACTCCGCCGTCGAGGCGGGGGACCAGGGCGGAGAGGCGTACGCCCTCTACAACCTGGGACTCACCGCCCGCCACCTCGGCCGCACCGACGAGGCGGTCGGCCGGCACCGGCAGAGCGCCGAACTGGGAGCGCGGCAGGGCTCTCCCGCGATGGAGGCGATGAACCTGGTGTCGGAAACGGCCGCCCAACTGGCCGGGCACCGCCTGCCGGACGCCGTGGAGTGCGGCGAACGCGCGGTGGCGGCAACCCGCCGGCTCCGCTGGCACACGGCCGAGGCCCGGGCACTGCGGCTCCTGGGCAGCGCACTGGCGGCCGCCGGCGACCGGCAGCGCGCCAGGGCCCGGATCGAACAGGCCGCCGAAGCGCTCACCCTTTCCGGTCTGCCCCGGCACGCGCACGATCCGCTCCTGCCGCCTGACGTTCCGTCGGCGTGAACTCGCCCGTCGTGGCGGCCGAACCCCGCCGCCATTCCTCGGCCGCCCGGATCATGGCCTGCCCGACGTGTTCGAAGAACTGGCCGATGTCTTGCATGCGGGTACCGGCGGGTGTGGTCGCGCCGAGCGTCCGGGCGCTCTGACGGGCGAAGTCGGCCAGCACGGTGTTCTGGCGCGCGCTGGCCATCCAGCCCCGGAACCAGGCGTCGGCGTCGATGACGTACCGGTCGCGCCGCCGGCCGGGGTCGCGTTCGCGCCTGATGAGTTCCTGCTGTTCGAGTTCGCCGACGGCCTTGGAGATGGAGGCGGGGCTGACCTTCAGGCGCTGGGCGAGCTCGGTGGCGGTCAGGCTGCCGTGGTCGGTGACGTACAGGCAGGTCAGTACTCGGGCCGTCATCCGAGGCAGGCCCGTGCCGACCATCAACGCGGTGAACCGTTCCTCCAGTTCGTGGACGGCCTCGGGGTCACGCCCGTGTGCGCCGTCCCCGGGCAGGTCGTTCGAAGCGGCCGCGGCCGGGGCCTGCTTGCCGCGGCGGGCGCGCCCGATGGTCGACCGCTGCGCCGCGTCGGCCCGGTAGGCGCCGGCGCCGCCGTTGCGGGCCACTTCCCGGGTGACGGTGGAGATGGGTCTGCCGAGGCGGCCGGCGATCTCGGTGTAGGTGAGTCCTTCCACCAGCCCCTCGGCGATCTCCAGACGTTCCTGGTGGGTCAGTCTGCCTCCGGGCATCGGCCTTACCTCCGTGTCGTGTCCTCGCGTGCCCCCAGTATTGCGTTCATGGCCAGGCCATTGCAAATTACCTGAGGTCGAATTTGCATTCACCTTCATCATCATTGCAAATCAACACCTCTCTGACCTGCGAATATTGAACTTCTTCCACTCGATCAATTGACGAAATGGTGAAAGCAATTTAGCTTTTACTCATTCGCGAACGAGCGATGCGAACCGAGCCCGCCCGGCCGAGGGTTGCTCGTCGCCGTGATCGGAGCCCTCCATGACGTCCTTCCTCACCCCGCTGCGCACCTGGCACCGGCCGCTCCTGGTCTGCTCCGCCCTCATGCTCGGCCTGGTGTTCGTCTCCGGCGCAGGGCTCGTGGTGGACAGCCGAACGCTGCTGGACGAGTCGGTGTGGCTGAAGCCGCTCAAGTTCGGCTTCGCCTTCGCCCTCTACGCCGGCACGCTGGCGTGGCTGCTGACCAAGCTCACCAGGGGCAGGCGGCTGGGACGCCGGCTGGGTACCGTCTTCGCGGTGGCCGCAACCGCCGAGGTGGGCGCCATCACCACCCAGGCGGCACGCGGCACCTTCAGTCACTTCAACGCCGACCAGGGCGACCCGATCACCCGCGCCCTGGTCCCCGTCCTCACCTTCGGCGTGATGGTCATCGTCATCGCGCAGTTGATCCTGGCGGTCGTCGTGCTGATCCAGCGCACCGGCGGGGCGGCACTGAACCGGGCCATCCGCGCCGGGCTCGCACTGGCCACCTTCGGCATGGTCGTGCCGGTCTACTGGATGGTCACCGAGATCCACTCCCGTACGGTGACCGACGCCAACGGCCATCCCGTGCAGATGTACCAGGGCCACGGCATCGGCGACCCCGACGGCCACGGCATGCCCCTCACCAACTGGAGCGTGACCGGCGGCGACTTCCGGGTACCCCACTTCTTCGCCCTGCACGGCATCCAGGTGCTCCTCCTGATCGCCGCGGTGCTGGCCGCCCTGGCCGCCGAGCACGTCTGGCTGCGCGACGAGAAGGTGCGCGCCCGCCTGGTCGGCAGTGCCGCCCTCGGCTACACCGGGCTGGTCGCGGTGGTGACCTGGCAGGCGCTGCGCGGCCAGTCCCTGATCCACCCGGACAGCGCCACGCTCCTCGCCCTCACCGCGGTAGCGCTGCTCACGGCGGCGACCACCACGGGAGTGATCGTCACCGCCCAGCGCGCCACCACCCCACCGGCCGAGACCCGGATCGCGTGCTGAACCTCCCTGCCTTCCACGACACCGAACCCCGAAAGGAAGCCCCACATGAACACGCCCTCCCCCCGCCCCGAGGTGCAGCACGCCCTTGACCACGCAGTGGCCTGGAAGGGCGCTCCCGGCATCGTCGCCGAAGTCCGTGACCACAGCGGCACGTGGTTCGGCTCGGCGGGGTTCTCCGACACCGGCACCAGGCAGCAGCGCCGGCAGTCCGAGCGGTTCCGCATCGGGAGCACCACGAAGGCGTTCACCGCCACCGTGGTCCTGCAACTGGCGGCCGAAGGCAAGCTGGACCTTGAGGACACGATGGAGCAGTGGCTACCCGGCCTGGTGGCGGGCAACGGCCACGACGGCCGTGCGATCACCATCCGGCAGTTGCTCAACCACACCAGCGGCATCTTCAACTACGGTTCGTGGAGAAGGCCACGGGCGCGGCGCAACGCTCGCCGAAGAGCTCACCCGGCGGATCGTCCTCCCGCTGAAGCTGAACGGGACCTACCTCCCGGGCACCGGCACGAAGATCCCAGGTCCGCATCCGCAGCACTACTCCACCCTGTTCTCCTCCGACGCCGAGCCCGTCATCCACGACGCGACCGAGAGGGACCAGTCTTTCGCCTGGGCGGCCGGCGGCATCGTCTCCACCACCGGTGACCTGCAGCGCTTCTTCGGCGCACTGCTCGGCGGACACCTGCTGCCGGCTGACCGGCAGCGGGAGATGTTCACCACCGTCGAGACCACCGGACCCGTCCCGTGGATACCCGGTACCCGCTACGGCCTGGGCATCTTCTCCCAGGCACTGCCGTGCGGCGTCACGGTCTGGGGCAACGCGGGCGCGACCTACGGCTCGTGGACGTACGCCGTGGGATCCCGTGACGGCGAGCACCTGCTCACCAGCCAGGTCAACGGCGACTGGAGCGGCCTGAGCGTCTTCGACGACCTGCTCGGCGCCGAGTTCGGCCCGACGCGCATGTAGCCGTCCCGCTCTGCGGGACAGAACCCGGCCTCGTCGTACCCCCGTGGCGCCGCCCCGAGCACCGCGCTTCACTGGAAGGTGTCGGCAGGACCGGAACCAGCTCACTCCGGGAGGTCCCGTGAACACGCACACGCCGCCTCGCTTCGACCCCACCCGGGTTCCCCACCTGCTGGGCCCGTTCGCACCGGTGAGCGAGGAGGTCGACGTCGCCGACCTGGAGGTGACCGGCGAGATCCCGACGGCGCTGGACGGGCTGTACCTGCGCAACGGCCCCAATCCCCGCTTCACCCCGATCGGCTCCTACCTCTACCCCATCGACGGGGACGGCATGCTGCACGGGGTCTGGCTCTCGCAGGGCCGCGCCCGCTACCGCAACCGCTTCGTACGCACCCCCGCGCTGCGGGCCGAGGAACGGGCCGGCCGGGCCCTGTGGGGCGGCCTGGAGTCGTTGATCGTGCCGGACGCCGACCAGGTCGGGCCCGAGCTCGCGGGCACCTTCAGGGACATGCCCGACATCAACGTCGTACGGCACGGCGGCCGGCTGCTGGCGCTCGCCGAATCCGCGTGCCCCTACCGGATCGGCGCCGGTCTGGAGACGCTCGGCCGTGAGGACTTCGACGGCGCCCTGCCGACCGGCATCACGGCCCACCCCAAGATCGATCCGGTCACGGGCGAGATGGTCGTCTTCTGCTACGGCCTGGAGCCGCCGTACCTGACCTGGTCGGTCATCGGCCGCGACGGCGCGGTCACGCGCGGGCCCACACCCGTCGACGGCGTGGACGAGCCGATGATGATCCACGACATGGCCCTGACCGAGCGCTACGCGGTCATCGTCCTCGCGCCCGCCTTCTTCGACCTCGCCGCGGCCATGGCGGGCGGCTCGTTCCTCGCCTGGCGGCCCGAGCGCGGGACCCGCGTGGTCCTCGTCCCGCGCGACGGCGCACCGCCGCGCCGGGCCGCCGACGAAGCGTTCTGGCTCTGGCACACGGTGAACGCGTACGACGACGGACCCGGCCCGGACGCCCCGGTGGTCCTGGACTACGTGCAGTGGAGCCGGCTGACCGTCGGCGGAGAACCGGAGCCCGGAGCGGCCCCCACGAGCGGCGGACTCGTACGGGCGCGCATCGACCCGGTGGCGGGCACCATGGCCCGGACCACGCTGGACGACGCCCGGGTGGAGTTCCCCCGCATCGACGACCGGCGCATCGGCCGGCGCCACCGCTACGCCGCGCTGGCCACCGAGACCGGCCGGACGGACCTGCTGCCCGGCGAGTACGACGCCGTGCGCTTCCACGACACCGAGGCCGGCACCGCCCGCGTCTGGGATGCCGGTGACCTGTCCGTCGGGGAGCCGGTCTTCGCACCGGTACCGGGGAGGGCCTCCGAGGAGCACGGCTACTGGCTGACGTTCGCCACCGACCGCACCGACGGGTCCGCCTGGTTCCTGGTCGTCCCGGCCGAGGACCCGTCCTCCGGCCCCGTGGCCCGCGCCCGGATCCCGGTCCGGGTCCCCCTGGGCCTGCACGGCTCCTGGCTGCCGACCGAAGACTGAGCGAGGTGCGTGACATGGCTGTTCGCCGACTTCGCCTTCACGAAGAAGGTCCACGACAGTGAGGTCCACCGCGGAGACACGGTCTTCTCCTACCTGCCCGGCCGGTACCCGGACACCGACACCGTATGCGTCACCTCCAACGACTCCCGTTCCTTCCTCACGGACGGACACAGCGGCACCATCCCCGCGAACACGGTCCATGAGCGAGCGTTCGAGGACACGGACGTCGTGGTCGCGGTGCTCGTCGTCATGGTCGACGGGGTCCTCATCACCCTCGCCGGAATCGGATGCGCCCTCGCCGGATACCTGATCCACCGCCGTGCCGAACGCAGACGGCTCGTACCCGTGGCCATCTGACATTCGCGACGAGCCTGCGCCGTGGACGAACACGGCCTGGCGCGGGGAGGATCAGGGAGCTTTCGTGCTTCTGTCATGCTTGCGCCATGTTCGAACCGGAGAACGCAGCTGGTGTGACTGCGCCCGCAGCACGGCGTAAGCGGCTGATCGCGTCCGTGATCTCGATTGCGGCCATGGGGATCGGCGTGGTTCACGTCGTCCGGCCCGATGTGAAGATCGATGGCACGACCCTGGCGCTCGCCGCCATCGCGGTGGTGCCGTGGCTGGGTGACCTCTTCGAGAGCATCGAACTTCCCGGCGGCACCAAGCTCCAGTACCACAAGCTGGAAGAGCGAGTCGACGCAACAGAACAGCGCACGGAGGAAATCCGGCAAGCAGCCGACGACGCAGCCCGGCAGGCTCGGGTCGCCTTGGTGACCTCGGGAAGCGAAACCGTGGCGGGCGGCTCACCGACGGAGAGGGTTGCACAGCTCACCCACGAATTCACCGAGCTGCGGCGCACCGAACCCTCCGGTCCCGGACGGACCCACCGCCAGGAGCAGATCTTCGCCGAACTGGTCAGGCTCACCCCGCAGCTGGCCGACATGGATCTGCACGCGGCGCTCGGCTCGGACGACGGCGGGACGCGCCTGACCGCATACGCGCGCCTGTACGCGATACCGGGGCCCGAGCACCTCAGGGCACTGGTGGAGGCGTCCGTCGAGGAGAACGTGCCCTTCAACCAGTACTGGGCCTTCCACGCGGTCGGCGCCGTGATCGACACCATCGGTGCAGGCCGGGTCGACCTGGCAACGGCCCGCCGTCTCCGCTCGTACCTCTCACGGGTCCCGGAGAACAGCGACCGCGCCTGGGCACTGCGCGCCGTCCTCACACGACTGGACGACGACGCGGCCTGAGCGAACGAGCCGCCCCCGGGGTGGTGGCCGCCGAGGTTGCCGGGTCCGGGCCGCCAGAACCGCGGTCGTGTTCGTCTGAGCGGCTCCTCCCGCAGGGCCGCCCCGTCCTCTGCCCAGCGCAACGCAATCAGCCGTCCGGCTCGGCGAACGGCTCAGCGTCACGACCGAGGCCCGGGTCTCCGGGGACGCGTTCAGCGGCGTGCTGGTGACCTCTCCGGCCTTCGCTGCCGACGGCACTTTGCGGATGGACGACAACCTCCTCGTGGCGGTGGCAACGGTCTCCTGCGCCGCCGAACCGGGTTCCTATGAGGTGCGGTTCGGCTCACCACCCGGCAATGAGAATGCTTCCAAGATCGACCGGCTGTGGGGCAGCGTCCGCGTGGCGCCCGCCGGTGCGGCGGAGCGGGCGGAGTGCGCGCGGCAGGTGGCCCAGCGGCAGCCGGAATCCCAGGAAGAGAGGTATCCCGCGGGCACGCAGTGGCCGGCATCGCCCTGGGACGTGCGCACCGTTCAGGCCGGAGGGCAACTGAAGGCCGAGGACGGCCTGGAGATGGGCCATGTCGTAGTGGTCGCGCGGGTACGGCATCAGGACCCGTGGCACACCGACGCCCGGTATCCGGGTCGGTCGCCAGCGGTCGTTGCGCCAGATGCCTTCGTCGCGGGAGCGGCACTCGTCGCAGTCCGCCGGATCTTCGCCGTGCCGCCGCGGCTCGGGCAGAACGGGCGGGCGCAGCGCGGAGACGCGCAGTCCGTCCGCGTCGAAGGGGCTGATGTCCCATCCGGTCATCCTTGCCGGCGGAAGCCAAAGCTCATCATCCGCGGCCGCACGTGCGTGGTCGTAGAACTCATCGGGTCACGAGGCCGTGATCGTAAGACTGGCTGTGCCCTTGGGCCGATGACGGCCCGTCGGAATCGGACCGCCGCTCTCACTGGGCGTCTCCGGCGCGAACATGCACGACAACCTCGGGCTCGAACCGCTCGTGCACGGCATCCCGCCGATCCGGTCCCGACGAGGACCCCGTCGTCGGCGTCCCGGCAAGCTCCACGCAGACCAGGACTACGACCACGACCATCTGCGCCGCTGGCTCCGCCGGCCCCGCCGACGCGGGGTCCCGGGCCGCATCGACGGCGGACTGCGCGGGTGTTAGCTTCGCCCCCGTGGCGGAACACCAGGACGAGACCAGGGCGGCCTACGACGAAGTCGTCGAGCTCTACGCGTCGTTGTTCGCCGACCGGCTGGAGACGCGGCCGTTCACGCGGGCCATGATCACCACCTTCGCCGAGCTGGTCCGCGGGACGGGGAACCCGCGCACGGCCGACGTCGGGTGCGGGCCCGGGCATCTGACGGCCATGCTGTGCGACCTGGAGCTGGACGCCTTCGGCCTCGACATCTCCCCGGCCATGGTCGACCACGCCCGGCGGGCCCGTCCGGCACTGCGGTTCGACGAGGCCCGGATGGAGGCCCTGCCGGTCGAGGACCGCGCGCTCGGCGGCGTTCTGGCCCACTACTCGATGATCCATACCCCGCCCGGGGAACTGCCCGTGCTCCTCGCCGAACAGGCGCGCGTACTGGCGCCAGGAGGACTGCTCCTGGTCTCCTTCTTCGCGACCGACGGTCCGGAGCCTGTCCGCTTCGACCACAAGGTGACGCCCGCGTACAGCTGGCCGGTGGACGGGTTCTGCGAGCTGCTGGCCGGCGCCGGGCTCCCGCCTTTCGCCCGGCTGCTCCACGACCCGGCCTCCGAGCGGGGCTTCCTCGACGCCCACGTGCTGGCCCGCCGGCAGTAGAGCGCCTCAGCCCGTCTCCTCGGGCGGCGTCGCCCGCGACGCACGGCGCCCCCGCCACCACACGGTCACGGTGGCGAGGCCTCCTGCGGCGACGAAGAATCCCACCTTCACCGCGGCCTTGCCGGACAGCAAGGCCGCGCCGACCCCCAGGTTCAGGCCCAGCTCCCAATAGATCGCGCACACACCTGCCGCGGCGAGCGCCCCCGCCGCGACACCCATCGCACCCCGCCGCCATCGGCTCCCGTCGGTACGGTCCCCCGTGTCACTGGTCATGGGGACCACGCTAAGGAGCCGGGCGGCGGTCCTCGTCCGCACGAAGGATGATCGTGCGGCCAACTTTCGTCGCTGGAAGCCCCCGACGCACGAGCCGAAAGTCGCCGAGGATCTATACAAATGTATTGAACGAACGTCTTATACATGTGTATGGTTCTGGCGTGGAGAGAGCGGCCGAACGACCGCTCTCTCCACGCCCGTCCGCACCCGTCCTGTTGCGCCGCGAGGAGTCCGCCATGAGCGTCACCACGACAGCGACCGAGATCGCCCAGCCCGTCAGCGCCGTCAGCGCCGTCAGCGCCGTCCGCGCCGTCCTCGACATCGGCGGCCGTGCCCTTTCGTACCTGGACTTCGGCGGCACCGGCCGCCCGCTGCTGGCCCTGCACGGCCACCTCTCCGAGGGCGCTTCCTTCACGGCCCTGGCCGGCGCCCTCGGTCCCGAGTGGCGGGTCATCGCCCCCGACCAGCGCGGCCACGGAGACTCCGACCGTGCCACCGACTACACCCGGGCCGGCTACGTGGCCGACCTCCGAGCGCTTGTCGACCACCTCGGCCTCGACCGGTTCGCCGTCCTCGGCCACTCTCTCGGCGCGTTCAACGCCCTCCACCTGGCGGCCGAACTCCCCCACCGGGTCGAGGCCCTGATCAATCTCGACACGGCCGCCGACATACCCTCCAGGCACGCGAGCCCGCTCGCCTTCGTCCTGTCCTTCCCCTACACGGCCGCCACCCGCGAGGACCTCCTGGCCGCCCTCGGCCCGGTGGCCCCGATGCTCGACGGCGCCCTGCGCCCGCTCCCGGAGGGGGGCTGGCGGCTCCCCTTCCACCCGCAGGACACCGTCACCTCCGAGAACGCCGTCCACGGCGACCACTGGGAGCAGTGGCTCGCCACCGACTGCCCCGCCCTCCTCCTGCGCGGTACGTCCAGCCAGGTCCTCGCTGCCGACCACGCCGCCGACATGACCGCCCGCCGCCCCCACACCACGCATGCCGCCCTGGACGCGGACCACTTCCTCCAACTGCGCGCCCCCGAAGCCGTCCACACCGCGGTCCGCTCGTTCCTCGCCGGACTCTGAGCGCCCCGCACGGGGTCTTGGGCATCCCGTCACGAAACGGCGTACGGCGGCGCCGCCGTCGTCAGGGCGCCGTCCCGCTCGGGGAGGTACGCGGCCACCGCGGCGTGGCGGGGCAGCGAATCGTCCGGCGTCGCGAGCGCCGCCGGGCCGGTGCGCGGTCCGTCCGCCTCGCCGACGGCGACCGCGAGGTTGAGGCGTACGTCCGGACTGTCGGTCAGGCGCGCGAGTTCGTCGCACCACCCGAGGATCTGCACCCAGTCGGTCTCCCCGGCGGTGGGCGCGCCGGCGTGGAGGGCCGCGATGGCGGCCTGGGCCTGGAACCCGCCCAGCCGGTCGCGGGCGAGCTCCCACGCAGGATCCGGACGCCCTCGGCGATCAACGCGGTGCTCCCACCGGCCGCGGTCCTGCTCGCCGAGCGGTACGAGGCTGCCGTCGGCGGCGGTCCGGGTGGCGCGCCGGGTGTGGTGGAGCGGCATGAGGGCGACCAGCCCCGCCACTTCGGGGTGGGCGCACAGGACGTAGGTGACGTAGGTATGGAGCGTGTCGTCCACCGCGGGTGCGGGCCCGGGCGCCGGCTGCTCGTCGATGAGGTCCTCACGCCGGCGGCGTGCGGTGTCCGCGCGGGCCCGGTCGAGGAACCGTCTCCAGGCACGGTGACGAGCCGGCCCTTCGCATCCCGCGAAGGGCCGGCCGGCGATGAGGTCCGTGGTCTCGGCGAACGCCCGTCGCTGACCGGCCCGTCGGTGACCGGCGGGCGCCCCTCACCGTCGTACCGGACGACGAACGTCCCCCCCCCGGGGCGAGCGCCTGGCCGTCGACGAACTCGCCGGTCCCTCGATCCGGACCGCGAAGTCCTGCACGTACTGCACGTACTGCACGTACTGCACGTACTGCACGTACTGCACGTGCGCCGAGATCCCGGGCATCCACCGGTCCATGAGCACGTCGTTGACCGGAGCCCGGGCTCCGCGGGCCCCGGCCGTCCTCTCAGGTCGGCTGCGACGTGGCCGTACCGCCGAGGAGGCGGTCCACGAGAAGATCCGGGTAGCCGGAGGCCGGCGGGTCGATGCCGAAGATCGCCCGCAGGTACAGCGGCGCGACGAGCTGGTCGAGGATCCGGTCGAGGGGCGGGGGGACCTCGCCGCGCGCGATGGCGCGGTCGCGGATGCGCTCGATGGCGCCGAGGCGGCGCTGGAACTGCTGCGCGCGCTCCCCCTGGGCCGTGGCGCTGCCCGGCATGGACAGGGCGACGGCGCGGATCAGCAGCCGCCCTTCGGCGGTGCGGATGCTCGCGACGCCGGCTTCGGTCCACGCCGTCAGATCGCCGCGCAGGCTTCCGGTGTCGGCCAGCGGCCAGTCCCGTTCGAGCCGGGTGACGACCACATCGGCCAGGAGGGCCTCCCGGCTGCCCCAGCGCCGGTAGACGCTGGTGTGGTTCACCCCGGCACGCTGCGCGACCGCGGGGATGGTCAGGTCCGCACCCTCGGGGTCGGACAGCAGATCGATGACGGCCTGGTGGACCGCCGAGCGGACCTGCTCGGGGCTCTTGCGAAGGCGCGGGGCCGGTTGTTTCGAAGTCACCCCCACATCGTAAGCACAACTATTTGCTTAATCGCGCCCGGCCGGTCTACAGTTCTGCCGTACGCACAGATCTGTGCTTAAGGAGAGTGTGATGAAGCCGCTGCTGTTCCCCGGCAACCCCCAGTTCTGGTACGAGACCCTGCGCTCCATGAGCCACATCGCCTACGGCGGCGCCGACTTCGGCGAGGTCGTCTCCACCGGCGAGCGCATCGAGGAAGGCGACTACGACAGCTGGCACGAGGAGTGGATGGCGACCGCCGACCGGGTGGCCGCCGAAGCCCAGCGGGCCCTGGACGCGGGCCACACCATCAGCGCCCGGGACGGATTCCTGCGCGCCTCGAACTACTACCGGTCGGCGGAGTTCTTCCAGCACGGCTGGCCGTGCGACCCCCGCCACGACCACGCCTACGACCGCAGCGTCGCCTGCTTCCGGGCCGCGGCCGCGCTCCACACCCCGCGCATCGAACCGGTCCGCATTCCCTACGAGGACACCACCCTCCCCGGCTACCTCTACCGGGCCGACGACACCGGCACGCCCCGCCCGACCCTGATCATGCACAGCGGTTTCGACGGCACCGCCGAGGAACTCCACTTCAGCGGCGCGCTGGCCGCCGTGGAACGCGGGTACACCGTCCTGACCTTCGACGGCCCGGGACAGCCCGGCCCCCGCCACCACCAGGGCCTGGTCTTCCGCCCGGACTGGGAGAACGTCATCACCCCGGTCATCGACTTCGCCGAAACGCTCCCCGAGGTCGACACCAGCCGCATCGCGCTCCTCGGGAGCAGCATGGGCGGCGTACTCGCCCCCAGGGCGGCGGCCTTCGAGCACCGCCTCGCCGCCCTGATCGCCGTCGACGGCGTCTACGACCTGGGCCAGGTGTCCACCCGCCACATCCCCGGTGACCGCGACGAGGCCGAACGGCTCCTGCGCGCGGACTCCGCCCCCGAACTCGACGCACGCTTCGAGCAGATCACGGCCCAGGACGCCACCGCGCGGTGGGCGATCAACCACGGCATGTACGTGATGGGCGTCGAAACCCCCCGGGCCTTCAGCGCCTCCTACCTCGACTACACCCTCGCCGGCGGCATCGCCGAGCTGATCCAGTGCCCCACCCTCGTGTGCGACGCGGCCGAGGACGAGTTCTTCGAGGGCCAGCCCGAACAGCTCTACGAGCACCTGACCTGCCCCAAGACCCTGATGCTGTTCACCGCCGAGGAAGGCGCCGGCGCCCACTGCCACCCCGGAGCCATGCGTCTGGCCCTGGCCCGCATCTACGACTGGCTCGACACCCCCCTCGCCGCCC